>CBDVAV010000816.1:0-2178 GCA_965372055.1 uncultured bacterium
AACCTGGCAGATAAAAGGGTCAATATTAAGAGGGCAATTGATTTGATTGAATTAATGATTGGAAATATTATCCTAAAGTCTTCACTGTATGAAACAGAACCCTGGGGTATTAAAGATCAGGACACATACTTTAACCAGGTTGTAAAAGTTGAATCCCTATGTTCACCAAAAAGCCTGCTCGGAAAGTGTAATGTAATAGAAAACACTCTTGGTCGCAGGAGATCAGTAAAATGGGGAGAAAGATTAATTGATCTTGATATATTATATTATGATGACCTTATCATTAAGGACAAAGAACTGATTATACCTCACCCTGAAATTCAAAACAGACGGTTTACACTGGAATTATTAGTTGAATTAGCACCTGATCTTATCCATCCAATTCTACAAAAGGATCAAAAGCAATTGTTGCTCAACTGCACAGATCCTTTATGGGTAAAGAAGATCACTAATTAAACTTCTATCAACCTCATCCTGTTAGAATTGATTGCAATTGTAACCCCCATAAAAAATAATGTCGAACAAGGAACATCGATTTTTGAAATTAGAAGTTTGCCAAGCAGATACATTTACTTCAACTTCTAAATTCAACATTCGTTAATCGATATTCTTGATTCAAAAACACTAATGTTACTCCTGCCAGAATAATGGTGTTGGAACTTACCTGATGTTTTACAATCCTTAAAAAACGTTATCAAATTCACCTGTCTCAATAAATAGAAAATTAGAATCAAATACTGGAAACTTCAACCTCCCCGTTTACTTTTCTCACCAACCCCTGTAATACTTTGCCAGGCCCACTTTCAATAAAATGAGTGGCTCCATCAGAGATCATACATTCAACAGATTGAGCCCACAACACTGGGGCCGTAAGTTGCTTGGTCAAGTTGTTCTTTATATCATTTATCATCATTGATGGTTTGGCTGTTGCATTTTGATACACCGGGCAGATTGGGACACTAAAATTTGTTTCTAATATTGCCGCTTCAAGTTCGGCCCTGGCCGGCTCCATTAATGGCGAATGAAAAGCCCCACCTACAGGTAATTGTAAAGCCCGCCTTGCCCCTGCTTCTGTCAATTTTTCGCAAGCTTGTCTGATCCCTTCAAGGCTTCCTGATATCACGATTTGTCCAGGACAATTATAGTTAGCGGGTGCAACAACTTCATCAATTGAATCGCATATTCTTTCCACTACTTCATCTTGTAAGCCAATGATTGCAGCCATGGTAGATGGATTCAGTTCACAGGCTTTTTGCATTGCTTTGGCTCTTTTTGCAACCAAGGATAATCCATCTTCAAACGAAAGCGCATTATTGGCCACCAGTGCAGAAAACTCACCAAGGGAATGTCCAGCCACTAAATCAGGGTTAAAATTCCCTGAAATTAATGTTAGTATTATAGAATGGATATAAATGGCAGGTTGGGTGACTTTTGTTTGTCTAAGATCATCATCCGAACCCTCAAACATTATATCAGTTATCCTAAATCCCAAAACATCATTAGCTTGCTCAAAAAAATCCATGGCCTGTGAGTTACTTTCAAACAAATCCTTACCCATGCCACGAAATTGTGATCCCTGTCCAGGATATATATAAGCATTTTTCATAATCAATTTCCTATTTCAAGATCGCAAAGCTAAAAAATTTTGAATTGAAATACCCCGTGACAAGGTGTAGTATAAATTGGAATGATATTTTGTCCAAATGGACTGATATTCGAACCTTTTGTCCGACCGGAAAATCCCAGACTATAAAAACCTCTCTATCAACTCTGGCTCTGGAATTCTGCATTGTTTATTACGCCCAAACATCCTGTACCTGTTTTTTGCGATAAGATCATAAAATAAGTCCCGGATAACGGCTGGAATTACAATCATCCAATAAAAAAATGGCCATACTCCGTTTAAATTCCTGGCAATTTCAAGCACAGCACTGCTTTTTGTTTTTAATTTACCGTTATCAATAAGAACAATACTATCAGGAAGGTTATTTTGTAATGGATGATATCTCAACAAGCGTGTGGCTGATTCAGATTGAAGGGAAGCAAACTTAAATACCTTTTTCTTATCTCTGTCTATGATATAATTTACTATTCCATTGCACAGGTTACAAACTCCATCAAATAGAATGATTTTATATTCCACTATCTAAGGATTTGAATCCATCCTTTAAATTCTTG
>CBDVAV010000817.1:0-2176 GCA_965372055.1 uncultured bacterium
TGCCTCATTTAATATTACTTCTTTGGCTATTGTTTCAATATTTTTTATTAATTTCAATTCCACTGCATTCTTAGTAAACTAGGACAAAGATACAGATTTAAGTAGTGAATTAAGTTTTTCAAATTAAAAGATGCTGGCAGTTCAAGAAGATAAGATTAAGAAGAAATTAAAAGAAGTTTTTGGTTTCTCACAGTTTAGGGGACTACAGGAAGATATTATTAAAAATCTCCTGAGTAGAAAGAACACCTTTGTAATTATGCCCACCGGAGCCGGGAAATCAATGTGCTATCAGTTGCCAGCATTGCTCAATGAAGGTGTGGCCATTGTGATAAGCCCTTTGATTGCCTTGATGAAAAACCAGGTGGACCAGTTAAACGCATTTGGTGTAAATGCCCAGTTTTTAAATTCCACCCTGGCAAAATCGGAAATAACCCGGGTAAAACGTGAAACATTGGAAGGCAAGATTAAACTTTTGTACGTTGCACCTGAATCTTTAACTAAACCAGACAACGTTACTTTTCTAAAGAAAGCAAATATTTCCTTTACTGCTATTGATGAAGCCCATTGTATTTCGGAGTGGGGCCATGATTTTCGACCTGAATACCGTCGGATCAGGTCAATAATTGATCAATTAGGGGAAATGCCGTTAATTGCACTTACCGCTACAGCTACTCCAAAAGTCCAGATTGACATTATCAAGAACCTGCAGATGGAATATGCCGATGTTTTCAAGTCTTCTTTTAACCGTGCAAATCTTTACTACGAAGTACGGCCAAAACAACATAGTAAAAAGCAATTAATAAAATTCGTAAAAGAACATAAAGGGAAATCGGGGATTGTCTATTGTTTAAGCCGAAAAAAAGTAGAGGAAATAGCAGAATTACTTAGCGTCAATGATGTAAAAGCCGCTCCTTATCATGCTGGATTGGATTCTGATGTGAGGGAGAAAAACCAAGATGATTTCCTAAATGAGGATATTGATGTAATTGTCGCAACCATTGCATTTGGAATGGGGATTGATAAGCCTGATGTTAGGTTTGTTGTCCATTACAATGTGCCAAAATCCCTTGAAGGATACTATCAGGAAACAGGCAGAGCAGGCAGGGATGGGCTGGAAGGCAATTGTATGATGTTCTATAGCCCTGGGGATATTTATAAACTTGAGAAGTTCAATAAAGACAAACCAGTTCAGGAGCGTGACAATGCTTACCTTTTGCTACAGGAAATGACTTCTTACGCGGAATCAGCAGTTTGTAGAAGGAAACAACTTCTCCACTATTTTGGTGAATCTTACGAAGGCGACTGTGGCTTCTGCGATAATTGTGTCCATCCTAAAGAAAGTATAAGTGGCGAGGAATTCATTCTCTCCTCGATTGTTGCTGCAGATCAAACAAAACAGAGGTTCGGGGCAAATCATCTTGCTGATGTAATTAAAGGGTCTGTTACCCAGTATGTAAAAAGTTACGGTCATGACAAACTTGAAATATTCGGGAAAGGAAATGAGGAAACTATCGATTTCTGGAAATCAGTTGTCAGGCAGACTCTGCTGAATGAATTCCTGGTAAAAGACATTGATCATATTGGCGTGCTAAAGATCACGGAAAAAGGTGCGGAATTCATGAAAAATCCTTTTCCGGTTAAGATCTTTACCGATCATGACTACGATAATCTTGGTGAAGAAGAAGAACATGATACTACACCCACGATGTCCAAAGCTCACGACGAAAATCTATTTGCGCTTTTAAAGGGCTTAAGAAAACAAGTGGCAAAGGAAAAAGGGTTTCCTCCTTACGTCATTTTCCAAGATCCTTCACTGGAAGAAATGGCCACTACTTATCCGACAACAAAAGAAGAATTATCAACAGTTAACGGTGTCGGTATGGGGAAGGTTAATAAATTCGGTGACATGTTTATCAAGCTTATAGAGAAATATGTAGATGAAAATGATATTACCACCGCCGCTGATGTAGTGGTTAAGTCTTCTATTAATAAATCGAAGATAAAAATCTTTATCATCCAACAGGTTGACAACAAAGTAGACCTGGAAGAAATCTCTGAAGTTCAAAGAATAACCATGGATGAATTATTAACAGAAATAGAGAATATTATTTATTCAGGAACCAAATTAACCCTGGATTATTATATCGATCAGGTAGTGGAAATGGATAAGCAAGAT
>CBDVAV010000818.1:0-2174 GCA_965372055.1 uncultured bacterium
GTAAAAATTTCTCCGGTTACGATAGACGAATCCCTTGAGAAACTTCGGCAGCTGCTCAACCGGGCCGGCATCATCCCAGGCAAAACCGGTTTTCGAGGGTATATCGGGGCGAACTGGAGCATTTGCTTTTGCAATCAATCACAAAGGATATGTAGGAGGTGGACAAAGAGACGGTTTAATAGTAGGCGACCTCTGGGAGTATAATACACAAAATGATACTTGGACTCTAAAAATTTCTAATGCAGCTGACTTTTTTAATGCCTCAACTTTCGTTATTAACAATAAAGGATATGTTGTTGGTGGACAAACTAATTGTGGAGGCATATGTTATACCAGTGAACTATCTGAATATGATCCATCAACAAATTCCTGGATACAAAAGGCGAGTCATCCTGGTCCTGCAAGGAGTCAGGGAATAGGGTTTGCAATTAACGGTAAGGGATATTATGGATCTGGAAGGAATTCAAGTACAATCCTCAGAGATTTCTACCAATACGACCCGATACAGAATTCATGGTTGCCAGAAGCAGTGATAGGTTGGGGAGAATTTGATTGGGAAAAAGTATTTACTTATGGTGCCGGATCATTTGTTTATAACAACAAGGGATATATAGTTGGAGGTAAAGATAATGTAGTAATTGCAAGTTATGACCCACTAACAGAAGAATGGGACAAAGAGGCAGATTGGGGTACTAGCCCTATTGACAATTCTGGAGCAATAGTTTTATTAATTTGTGATAGATTCTATTTTGGATTTGGACAAGCATCTTCTAATGTTATAGCGGAGCATAGTCTTACTCTGCCAAAAATAAATAACCATTTTCAAACAACGAGTATTACTAATTTTGATTATGATGATCGGAGAGTAGATGCTGTTGGTTTTACTACTGGTGCCGACATCTATTTTGGACTTGGCAATGGCCCTTTTGGTAATCCAAATCATCGTGAAATGTGGAAACTAGGCTATAATGTTGAAATATCAGGAGCAGATAAGGTGTGTGAAGGTCAACCAGAAACCTTCACGCTTACAAATTATGACGACTCAATGATGAGCGGCGCATCATGGTCAGTTGGCTCTCTTTTAGAAATAGATGGACCGTCAATAGGTGAATCAATTATTGTGAATACTAAAGGCGTTCATCCAGTTGGTAACACCGAGATTAATGTCGAACTTTGTGAAGGTAATTACATACCACAAAAAGAGATTAGGGTTGGTCATCCCGATGATGTTATTGGTCCTTTATCTGGCCCTTCATCAGTTGCAAAAGGTTCTTTCCCCGTTGGGTATAGTGTGCCCAGCCAAAGTCAGGCAGATGGAACATTCGATTGGAGAGCACCACGTGGTTTTCTAACATCGTCTGGCGGGGACGGATATAGTTATGTTAATTATTGGGTTCAGGATAACCCAAGGACAAGTTCAGGGTATGTACAAGTGTGGAAAACAAATGCCTGTGGGAATGGGGGGGCTCAAATTAAATGGGTAACAGTCACAAGTGGAGGATGTAATCCTTGTCCGATCGTTCAATTATCTCCAAACCCGTCTTCAACCTCCTTGAATATTAGTTATTTGGACAGGGAAACCAATGAACCTCTTGGTGCAGATGAATTTGAGGAAGAGCGCCAATATTTAATGACGGATCATCTTGGAAATATTGTATTATCATATATTTCAGATAAAACCCATCAAGAAATTGACGTAAGGGGTTTTAAAAAGGGTATATACTTTTTAACGATAACTCATGGTAACCTTGGAAAAGATCAAATAACTGTTCAAATCGATAAATAGACTTTTTAAGTGCGTACTTTAACCAGTCTATTTCCATTTCTCTTTTTCCTATTCAGTTGTCTTTCAACTAACAACGACTCGGAGAAAAATGATGGAAATACTAAATCAGAAGAAACAGTGTCCAATATTGAAGTTAGTACTTATCAAAATGATACATTGGGTTGGGGGTTTAAAATTCTTAGAAGTAAAAAAATAATAACAACAAGAATGATCAGATGGTTTGAAATTCTGGATAGTGCGGCATCTGTCAGTTTATTGTTATAGCGGATGATGAGGTATCCAACGGTTTCTATTTCAGCGTTTTTGCCATCATTCATTTCAAATAGATCATCATTAGCCGGAACCGGACTTGTCACTGGTATACGAATAGCTGGCGCATTTAAATCAG
>CBDVAV010000819.1:0-2159 GCA_965372055.1 uncultured bacterium
CACTGCCACCAGATCTTGACAAGGTTAATGTAACCATGGGTTATCCCCTGCAAAACTCCATAGCGAATTCATTGATCGAGTCTTTTCTATTGTTGCAAACCCAAATAAAAGGAGGCTCAATCCAAGTGAAAGCAATATTGCAATACCTCTCAAATCCAATAATTAGAGACATCTCGGGGGAAAAATGCCTTAAAGTTTCCAAAGATCTCCTCAAAAGGAAGGCCAAATGGATTTCGGGCGATAATATCAGTGCCCTGATAAATCATAAAATCATTAACATCAGCTTTCAATTGTATTCAAATTCGGATCAACTGATCAGTGCGCTGACAGGGTTCATCATTAAAATCCATAATTTATTCAGATCATCAGAAGAGCCAATATTGGATAAGGAATTCTTTTATCATATCGTTAAACAGTTGAACCAATTAAAAGGTGCATTGTTAATCCATAAATTGAACCCAGAACCTAAACTGCTTTCCAAGCTTATATCTGAAGTGATCAGGGGTACCAAAATACCATTCACCGGAGAACCTTTGGCAGGTGTTCAAATTATGGGATTCCTGGAATCCAGAGCTCTCGACTTTAAAAATATGATTATTCTCTCCTTGAATGAGAACAAACTTCCCGAGGGCAGAAATAAACCCACATACATCCCCTTTGCCATGAGAAAAGCTTTTGGGATGCCAACATTTGAAGACCATGATGCTATTTATGCCTACCACTTCAAGAGATTGTTGCAGCGTGCAAAAAATGTGACCCTCATATACGATACTGAAGTGGCGGTGGATGGATCGGGGGAAAAAAGCAGGTTTCTACTCCAGTTGGAGAATAGTTTGGCAAACGCTTCAAATATCAATTTTACTTCCCAGGTTTTAAGTTTACCAATGGAAGTTGCCAGGGATGATAAAACCATCACTGTGAATAAGTCTCCGGAAATATTGCAAGCAATGCAGAAATATCAGAAAAGTGAAAAAGGAGAGGGTTCCCGGCTTAGTCCAACCGCGATGGTTACCTATCTGGAATGTAAGTTGCGGTTTTATTTTAAGCATATTGCTAAAATACCAGAGCCAGATACTTTTACTGAAGAGATGGATGCCAGGGATTTTGGCAACATTGTACACAAAACACTTGAGAAAATATATGCTGCATATCAAGGAAAGGAGGTTAAGAAAACCAATTTGGAAAGCATGCTGGATCCGGAATTTATCAGGACAAGTGTTGATGGGTGCTTTCAGGAATATCACTGGCAAAAAGATGACCAGATCCTTGAAGGCCGCAACTTGATCAATAAAAGTATCATAGAAACTTTGGTGAAGAAAGTCCTGGAAAATGACAGCCATGATGCCCCCTTAACTATTTTGGGAGTTGAAACAGCTGAACTTACCACAAGCCTGGAAGTTGATCAGGGCCTTGAGATTTTAAGCGGAGGGACCGTAGACCGCATTGATGAAGTAACTGACGGAATTGTACGGATCATCGATTACAAAACCGGAAAGGTAGATATGTTACCTAAAAGCAAAATGGAACAATCCAATCTTGAAGAATACACTGAAGAGTATTTCCGAAATTCAAAGTACAAGTCTGGGTTTCAGGCATATTATTATGCATATTTATTTCACAAAAAATACCCAGACCGGCAGATAAAAGCGGGCGTGTATAACCTAAAGGAAGTCAATAAAGGCATACAATTTCTACGCAATGGAAATATCCTGGGCCATGATTTACTACAGGCTTTTGAAAGGCGATTAAAAATATTGATTAATGAAATATTTGATCCGAATGAATCATTCACCCAAACAGATGATACCCAAAAATGCGAATATTGCCCATACCAGGGAATTTGCCTGAGAACCAAAACTTAATCATTTACAGTGGAAATTCGTTAATAGAATGAAGCGCATTATTGGTTAAGGTTAATTAAATTTGGTACGTGATGATAATTCTGCATTCAAAGAATCCAATTGTTGGTCTTTTAATGATCATTACATTGGCAGTGCTAACATTGATATCCCCTGAAATATACTGCCAAAGCCAGGATTATATAATTACTTATAAAGGAGATACAGTCCCTGGAAAAATTGAAAGATTTAATATTACACCCAAAGCAGATTTTGACACTTTTAAAGCTGTTGATAGGGTAGGGTACGAGGACGAGGTAA
>CBDVAV010000820.1:0-2158 GCA_965372055.1 uncultured bacterium
CGAATCGTAAATTTCGTTAATAAGGTAAAATTGGTGTCTTATGGACAGGGAGGGCGGTATTTTACATACAATTTATTAAAGAATGAATTAACACACTCTAATTATGCAGTGATAAGAGACCTACAAAAATTGGATCTTTTATCATACCCTGAAATACAACTTGAAAAAAACAAATCTCAATTTGCTGTAAACGACTCAAGTTCCGGAGAACAAAATATTTTATTTTCCTTGTTAAATCTGTTTTCTGAAGTTGAGGATGGAAGTTTAATCTTAATTGATGAACCCGAAGTAAGTCTACATCCCAATTGGCAAATGAAATATATTGGCATTTTGGAGCAAATATTTAGAATATTTAGAAACTTGCATTTCATTATTGCAACTCATTCTCAATTTCTTATTTCTGGACTACCACTGAAAAACTCCTATGTTATCGGTCTAAATAAATTAGAAGAAGTTACACCCGATTATTTCGATGATACTTATGGCTTGTCTGCTGAAGAAGTTTTATATCGTGTGTTTAATGTTCGCACAACCCGGAATCACTATTTAGAAATGGATTTAAGAAAACTACTGGGCATGATTGCACGAAAATCTAAAGAAAAGAATACCATGAAAAGGATATTAAAAAGAGTCAGCAAAGTTCAATTAGACGAAAGTGATCCACTAACACAAGTGATTGAGGAAGCTCAAAAATACGTTAATCAATGATAGTTCAAATTCAAGGGAGGATTCAATTAAATAATGCGGAGCGACAGCATTTAGCAACCTTAAGGCCCCACAAAGGACATATGTGGGATAAAAAACCAGATGATACTGTTAAAGGAATAAAACAAAAAATAAGGAACCAACTGCTAATAATGCAAAATGAAATTTGCGCATATTGTGGATTAGATCTAGGAGGGACAAGTGAAGGACAAATTGAGCATATTGCTCCAAAAGGTCGATATGGACAATTCACTTTCGAAATTGAAAATTTGGCTATGGCTTGCCATAACTGTAATGGATTCGGAAATAAAGGAACGGCGAATACTATTTTGGCAATTAATCAAAACTATAATCAATGTGTATTTAAGTTAGTTCACCCATATTACGATAATCCAGATCATCATTTCGAATGGACGACAATTAATAAAAATGTTTTGATTCAAAGTGAAACAGATGAGGGAATTTATTCAATAGACTTGCTCGATTTAGCATCACCTAAAAAATCAGAATTGCGAGGAGATAAAATCATCGCCAAAATGGTTAGAAAAAATTACGCTGTAGATCAAATTACTGATGAGTTAATTCAGCGTATAGTTGAATATCGACCCGCCGCTAGCTCAAGTCTCCCAGCCTAGGTTTGCGGGAATGCGAGACTTGGACTTTTATTATCTACCCATTTGTGCTTTATCACTTTCCAAAATCACCCCAAAGTACTCACCAACAACTCCCTAATATCCACTTCCAAAATTGCCGCTATGCGTTTGAGGTCTTTGAGGTGAGGCTGTGATTTGTTGTTGCAAATGGCTGTGACAGTATTGGGGTTCCTGTCCAATTTGGCAGCTAATTCTTTCTGGCTCATGTTCTTGATCACAAGTACTTATAATTAACCAATGTAATATCAAAATATTATCACTAGTATAACTTATGTAAACATTTGCTAAACACATGTTAACATCGGTGTGACATATGACAGTAATATTCGTAGTTGTTTGAAACTCTGGTTTTTAGCTATTTTTACAACATGGTAGAGAGAATTAACCGGATCAAGAAAGTATGCATCGGTTAAACCAATTAATAAATAGGTCTAAGTAATTAATGAATATGTCAAACGAAGATATAATTATCGGAATGATCCAGATGGACATGAAACACAACCAACTGGTGAGCGGTCTTGAAGCCATTGGTCTGGACGGGGATGGCCTGTTTGAACTGGGGGCGTTGGAAATCATTTCCAAATTAATGGAATTTCCCCAGGGGGAAATAGATGATCGCCTCAGTACCCTATATACCAACTTTCTAAAAGAAGCTGCCATGCACAAAACCTCTTTTAGAAGCGAATCACTGCGGCCACTGGCAGAACTGGCCTACAGGCAAATAAAAGCCTTAGTTGATTATGAAACCCAGCTAGTTTGAATGCATCGGATGGCTTGGAGCCATCCGATGCATTCAAACA
>CBDVAV010000821.1:0-2140 GCA_965372055.1 uncultured bacterium
TTACCATAATCTTTTCCATTTTCCTAGAGCTTATTGCATTCAACAAAGGGCCTAAAACCATCACAGTAAAATTTGGTATTGTAGTAACATAAATACCCCCTTTATCCAACACTTTTTTAGCGGTTCCAAAATTGGACTTTGCGACAGCATCAAAGAAAATATCGAACTTTTGATCCAGCTCAAATATTTTCGCAGTATTATAATCGACCACATAGTCTGCTCCCAGATTTTTTACCAAATCCACATTTCTGCCACTGCATACACCAGTCACAGATGCATTCAATGCCCTGGAAAATTGTACAGCTACCACGCCAACCCCTCCCGATGCTCCATTTATCAGTACCCTTTTACCCTTTTTCAATCCACCTAAATCCACCAGCGATTGTATGGCTGTAAGTCCAGCCAAAGGAAGCGAAGCTGCTTCTATAAAATTTAGGTTTTTGGGTTTGTAAGAAATTTGATTTGATCTAACCTTAGTATATTCAGCGTAGGCACCTCCCTTGAATGCATTTAGCATTCCAAAAACTTCATCCCCTGTATTGAACAATGTTACATTTTCACCTTTATCTACAACGATCCCTGCAATATCCCCCCCGAGAATTTTTGGAAATTTCCTCCCTGTTAATATTCTTAAACTCCCGCTGCGTATTTTCCAATCCACGGGATTTACAGAGGTAGCATGAACTTCTACCAAAATTTCATCTTTCCCGATTTCAGGTTTTGGTTTTTCTTCAATTTTTAGAACATCAGGGTTTCCATACCGGTCAATTATTGCAGCTTTCATTGGGGCAAAGTAAGGGAAAATGGATTGTGAATAAAAGAGTCTTGCTATTTTTGAATCTCCTTTATAAAATTATCCAATAATTCGAAATAGCCTTCATAAGCAGTTAAAGGCAGGGTTTCATATCTGTCATAGATGTCATGATATGCCTGTATGCCACCCAAGGTGTAAATGTAAAATGACTTAACACCCAATTGATGAAAAAAACAATGATCGCTGATACAGGCCTCACCCCTACTATTTACTGTGGGCAATAACTTTTTTTCCTGGTTGATGTTTTTAAGTATCTGAAACTCATCAGTATAAATATTCCCGTTTACCACCGTTATTCCATCGTCCCCAGTTCCGGATATATCAAGGTTAATCAAAAATTTGATGTTTTTAATATCAATTATTGTCTGCTCTATAAAATAGCGTGACCCCAGTAACCCCAATTCTTCCGCTCCAAAAGCCACAAATAGGATAGTGTATTTAGGTTGATTCTTTCTCTTGTTGAAATGTTTGGCGAGATCGAGCAATAAACCAACTCCACTGGCATTATCATTGGCTCCTGGAAAATAGGTTTTATCCCCCATCCTTCCCAAATGATCGTAGTGTGCGGAGATCAGAATTAAAGAATCTGGATTCGATTTGCCTTTTATGGTGGCAATAACATTCTGGCCTCTGTAATTTTTAACAAATTCTTGTTCAATTACTATATAGACCATTCCTGCCATTTCGGGAGTTATTTTTTTATTGATAGTTATTACAGGCCTGGCAATAACTTTAGTGGACACGTGCCAGGTAAGCTTTTCATCTGTGAGTTCAATGACACCGCGAGCTGGTACATTAATATCATATTTTAAAAATTCGATGGACGATTTTTCAATATCATTAAATCCAGTATCTCTTGCGATGTCCAGTAAGATGAATTTGTCTTTGGTGTATGAAAGGGTATCCATTAAGCGAGTGGGATTCATTAACAATTCCCTTCTGATGAGGACGGTTTCAAAAGCCCCATAGATTGCAGGGGATCCTGGATCAACCTGGAAATCCTTTCCAGGCACCAGGGATAGCCCATTGATCTCAAGTTCCAGTTTTCCGGGTATTGTATTTACAGGAAAAGAAAAGTGTTGGAAATAATTGCTGTTGACCGGTTCAATGCCCAATGCTTCAAATTCACTTTTAATGAACTCTGCAGCTAATTTATCGCCGTTTTGCACATAGCCACGACCATGCATTTCAGGAGCACTAAGCTTTTCGATTATACTACGGGCATATTTAATATCCTGCCCAATTGTTAACAATGCCAACAACAATGAACAAGAGACTGTAATTAATCTGGGAAACATGTTTTAATTGAGTGTGAGTGTGAGTTTG
>CBDVAV010000822.1:0-2139 GCA_965372055.1 uncultured bacterium
CATGCTGGCAGCCGGTTTTAGCTCAGTTTTTTTATATTCCATAATACCATTAAAAAATGCCTGACAAGGCAAATAACAATCGGAATAAATTAATTTTTCTCCTTGCTTCCAGTTGCCTGTTGTATATCACTAATGCTTATCTGGTTCAAAGGACTGATCATTTTGCCCTTTTCTCAAGCTTTATTTGCCTATTCTTACTTTACTTGATAACCGTCAAGATAGCTGACAATGATAAACTGATAAGAGTTGCCATTATTGGGTCAATTGTTATCAGGCTGTGCTTATTCTTTTCAATTCCGAATTTATCAGATGATTTCTATCGGTTTATTTGGGATGGTAGGTTAATCAGTTCAGGGGAAAATCCATTTTCTCACCCTCCCTCCTATTATATTGCCAATCCCGAAGAAAACCCTATCGGGCATGACCTTGATCTCTATAAAGAGTTGAACTCGCAAATTTATTTCACCATTTACCCTCCGGTGTTACAATTTATTTTCTGGATTCCGGCTTATTTCTCAGCCTCAATATTCGGTAGTGTAATAGTAATGCGGTTGTTTATTATTGCTGCAGAACTTGGCACATTATTAATGATGATATCTATCCTAAAAAAATATCAATTGCCCCCAAATAACATACTCTACTATGCATTGAATCCACTGGTTATCCTTGAACTGACTGTTAATTTACATTATGAAGCGGTTATGATCTTTTTCTTAATGGTCTCTATCTGGTATCTTAGACAGAACAATAGACCATGGTCATCGCTTGCTTTTGGGATGGCAATATCCAGTAAGTTAATACCGCTTATTTTCATTCCCCTATTTATTAAAAGGATTGGCTTTTTGAGATCTTTTTGGTTTGTATTGATTGCAACTGTTTTATGTTCCATACTTTTTTTCCCACTAATGAGTATTGATCTGATCAATGGAATGCGTTCCAGCATTTCCTTATATTTTTTAAAATTCGAATTCAATGCGAGCTTGTATTATCTTTTGCGAGAGGTTGGATACTGGGTAAAAGGGTACAACATCATTCAAACTTTAGGGCCATATCTTGCAATGGGAGCATTTCTTTCTATTGTTGTTTATTCAATTAAGGAATATAGATCAAGAGTTAATATTGCCACAGCAATGATGTTTAGTTATTGTATCTATATCCTTTGGGCCACCACTGTTCACCCTTGGTACATAACACCTGTAGTTGCGCTATCAGTGTTCAGCACTTTCAGGTTTCCAATAGTTTGGTCGTTCCTGGTTTTTCTAACCTATGCCGGATATGATCAAATTGGATTTAATGAGAATTTGTGGATAGTAGCAATTGAATATTCTTTTGCAATGGGGTACTTCCTGTGGGAGTTTATAAGAACAAAGAAAATGCAAATCCCTTTGAAAGCTGCTTTTTAAGTTCCACGACAAATTTAGCACCGGGTTTATAATCAGGTTCATACCAAACTTTGCCTTCCATTGCCTCCACGTATTTCTTTACAATTGAAAGACCGAGTCCTGTGCTTGTTTCATTTCCTGTGGGCTTGGCACTTAATTTTTGGAATTTCCTGAAAAGTTTGGGCAACTCATCTTTCATAATTCCAGGGCCTTCATCAGTTACAAAGATTTGTACCGCCTCATTAATTTCCTTTACTTTTATTGAAATTACCTTACCGTGTGGCGAAAATTTTATGGCATTGGAAATAAGGTTTTCAAAAACAGGGAAAATGTAGTTCTTATCCACTATAACAATTGATTTATCAGTTTTTAAGGATGAATTGATTTTAATGTTCTTTTTAGCTGCCGCTTTAGCATAGTTCTTTATTACTTTTTGTAATATCCCGTTAATGTCTTTTTCTTCCAGTTGGATATTTCCCAATTTCAAATCAATTGCGCCAACGTCGAGTATTTTATTGATCATTGCCGTAACCCTTGAAATTGCAGACTGAATCTTTGTCAGGTAATCTTTTTGAGTCTCTGTAAGTTTGCCTTCTTCCATTCCTATAAGGTCTGTCAAACCTTTAACCTGGTTCATAGGAGACTTTAGGTCATGTGCAACCACGTTTACCAAATAATCCTTCTCCTGGTTTAATTCATCCAACCTTCGATTATTCTCCTGAAGGTTTGTCAAAGCATTTTCCAGTTGAGATTTTTG
>CBDVAV010000823.1:0-2125 GCA_965372055.1 uncultured bacterium
CCAAACCTCAAAGGTTTAGTAAAGCAGAGGAGATGAACCAATGCATCCGATGGCTCTAAGCCATCGGATGCTTCGGGCTGGCATTGTTATTCAACTACTTATTAGCAGCCATCAAATCAAATGATTTTACCATATCAATGAATTCCCTTCGGTAGCCTTCCTTGTCCTCACCAATTGCTCCTGATGCCAATTGAACCACTTGCTGATAGTTGGCATTGGCCTTAAACTCAGAATCCCTCAGTAGCATGCCAAACTCTGCTACTGCCGCAGACCATCTGAAATCATCCGAAGAGTTCTCCAGATTGATTTGCTTATCGTTCAAAACTTGGGTGATCAAATTGCTAAAGTTCTCAGAAGGTCTTTTATATCTGAATTTTACAGTTAACAAATCCCCGGACTTAGATTCTTTTACCGGTTTATTCTTTTGGTATTTTAATTGATCTACACTTTTTAGAAACTCAGACTCTACCCCTACCGGGATAATTTCATAAAGCGCAGTCACCGTGTGTCCTGCCCCAAGCTCCCCGGCATCCTTTTTATCGTCATTAAAGTCCTCGCTCTTCAACATCCTGTTCTCATATCCAATCAATCTATAAGCCTGGACTTTTGCAGGATTGAACTCAACCTGGATCTTTACATCTTTGGCGATGGTGAAAAGGGTGGCCCTCATTTCGGTAACAAATACCTTTTTGGCTTCCTTAATGTTATCAATATAAAAGTAGTTGCCATTTCCCGCATTGGAAATTTGCTCCATGCGTCCATCTTTATAGTTTCCCATTCCAAAGCCGGTAATGGTCAGATATATCCCTTGTTTCCTTTTATCTTCAATCATTCTCACAAGCTCGGAAGTTGAAGAAGTCCCAACGTTAAAATCACCATCAGTGGCCAGTATTACCCGATTATTGCCTTCTTCAATAAAGTTATCAATGGCAACCTTATAGGCCAGCTTAATGCCTGCTCCTCCCGCTGTTGAACCTCCTGAATTAAGGCGATCCAGGGCTTGGATAATATCTGCCTTTTGTGATGCCCTGGTCGATGGCAACACCAAACCAGCCGCTCCCGCGTAAGCCACAATGGCTACCCTGTCGTTGCTGCCCAACTTATTCACCAATAACTTTAATGATGATTTCAACAATGGAAGTTTATTAGGTGAACTCATAGACCCTGATACATCCACCAAAAATACCAGATTGGAAGGTTTTAGATTTTCATAATCCAGATTTTTTCCTTGCAAGCCAATGTGAACGAGCTTATGCTTTTTATTCCACGGTGCAGAAGATATTTCGGTAGCTATTGAAAAGGGGTGTTCACCTTCCGGTTCTTTATAATCGTAGGTGAAATAATTTACCATTTCTTCAATTCTGACAGCATCCTTATAAGGCTGTTGGCCATTATTTAACATCCTCCTCAAATTGCTATATGAGGCTGCATCAACATCAATGGAAAATGTAGATAGAGGTTTGTGTAGAGGATTCCTGAATATATTTTCTCTGATGACATCATACTCTTCAGTGTTGAAATCGCCCCCTTCCACAAAGATGCCATTGTTATTGACAGGGGGAAGAGCTTGAGTTGAATAATTGCTGTAACCCAGACCTTGAATCTTTTTCTCCCTGGACATTCTCCCTGATTTATAAGTACTCACCATATCCATCATAACCTCAGAATCTTCTTCGGCCACGAACTCCACTTCGGATTTCAAAACCACGTTAATTTCTTTTCTGATACCGACTTCAATTTCTTTTTTCTTATAACCAGCAAAATTGAAGACCAAAACATCTTTTGACCCTGCTAAAATCGAGTACTTCCCATAATTATCTGTAAGAGTATGTTTGGAAGTACTTTTAACAGACACTTTGACCCCGGTAATGGGATTTCCAGTCTCCCCCGAAGTAACTTTTCCCGTTATTTCACGCACCTGGGCAGAAATAAATGAAACACTAATTACCAATAGAATTAAAGCTAATTTTATCTTTTTCATAATTTCGTTTTTCCTTTATGATGAAAGATGTTTGGGAATTCCATAAATACTTTTAAAAAATTATTTACTATTATTCCCGTTATTACCCTGGTGGTTAGATTCAAGGCATTGTGAAATTATTCTTTGGTAAAAAAGAACAAACTG
>CBDVAV010000824.1:0-2124 GCA_965372055.1 uncultured bacterium
CGGGCCCAGGACTAGCCGCTTACTAAAATGGAGTACTTTAATTTCGATCTCAGGATCGAACCTGGAACGCCTTATATTATAGCTTTTTCTTCCCTTTTCATGTTTAAATACCTGAAACTGAACTTTTATCTATAGTAATTCCAGGACCCATAGTACTGGAAATGTTAATGCTTTTAAAATATGTACCCTTAGTTGATGCAGGTTTTAGTTTAGCAATGACATTCAAGATTTCAATTGCATTTTCAAGGATCTTTTCAGCAGAAAATGAAACTTTCCCAATACTGGCATTTATGATTCCGAATTTATCAACTTTGAAATCAATTTTACCTGCTTTAACTTCCGCTATTGCTTTACCTACTTCCAATGTAACTGTTCCCGATTTCGGATTTGGCATAAGCCCTCTTGGGCCCAGTACTCTCCCTAATTTACCAACTTTTGCCATTACAGTGGGCATGGTAACGATTACGTCTATATCCGTCCATCCCTTCTCGATTTTTTTAATGAATTCATCAAGGCCCACATAATCTGCACCGGCATCCTTAGCCTCAACTTCCTTGTCCTCAGTTACTAAAGCCAACACCTTCATTTCTCTTCCTGTACCATTGGGCAAGGCAACTACACCTCTTACCATTTGGTCAGCTATCTTAGGGTCAACTCCTAACCTAACACTAATATCCACTGATTCGTCAAATTTGGAAAAACTGATTTCTTTTAAAAGTTTGGAAGCGTCATCTAATGAATATTCCATTTCTTGATCGAGTTTTTCCTTTACGGCTTTTTGATTTTTAGTCAGCTTTTTCATTCAATATATTAGTTTTTCCATGGTGCTGAGCCGGTAACATTAATTCCCATGCTTCTAGCAGTGCCTGCCACCATTTTCATGGCAGATTCAATTGTAAATGCATTCAGGTCTATCATTTTCGTTTCGGCGATTTCACGGCATTGATCCCAGGTAACCGATCCAACTTTAGTCCTGTTTGATTCTGCTGAACCTTTTTTCTGTTTGGCAGCTTGGAGTAATAAAACCGGGGCAGGGGGTGTTTTTATTACAAAGTCAAATGACTTATCGGTATAAATAGCGATAACCACAGGTAACAATACTCCCTGCTTCTCCTGGGTCCTTGCATTAAATTGCTTGCAAAAGTCCATAATGTTGAGACCTTTGCTACCCAGTGCAGGGCCAACTGGTGGTGACGGATTGGCAGCACCACCCCTGATTTGCAATTTCAAATATCCACTGATGTCTTTTGCCATTTTAGTCCAATTTTTCGACTTGCATATAATTTAATTCTACCGGAGTGTTTCGTCCAAAGATCTTTACCATCACATTTAATTTTTTCCTTTCTTCAAAAACTTCCTCAACTGAACCTGTAAATCCACTGAAAGGCCCATCCATTACCTTGACTGTTTCTCCAACGATATAAGGTTTGTCAAGTTTTTCTTCAAATTCATCAACTTCTTCCACCTTGCCCAAAATCCTGTTCACTTCATTTTGCCTAAGAGGGGCTGGTTCTTTGGTGGTACTGGTACTGTTAGTGCCTAGGAATCCAATCACTCCAGGAATACTTGTTACAACATGTTTGGCTTCACCATAATCAATATTTGCCAATATCAGCACATAGCCAGGAAAAAAGTTTCGTTCCCTGATCCTTTTTTTTCCACTTCTCATTTCATATACCTTTTCGGAAGGGATCAACACTTGAGGTACATACTCTTGTAGGTTTTCCCTTTCGATTTCAGACTCGAGATATGATTTTATCTTCTTCTCCTGGCCGCTAATTACCCTGATTACATACCATTTCAACTCACTCATTATAGCCAGCATTTATATTTTAAAATTCCCGGTAAAACCACAATAAACTCTTGTCAAATACGAAATCAAAAGCCCCGATTACAATTGCAAAAATCATTGATGCAACCAATACTAAAATTGCACTGTTTTGCAGGTTTTTATATTTTGGCCATGAAACTTTATTTTTCATTTCATCAACGGTTTCTAATATAAAAACTTTTAATTTTTGCATTGATTTAAGTCAGTTTAACAAAGCACGGGTGGAGAGACTCGAACTCCCAACCAACGGTTTTGGAGACCGCTACTCTACCAATTGAGCTACACCCGTGTAT
>CBDVAV010000825.1:0-2123 GCA_965372055.1 uncultured bacterium
TTAACTATTGGCTATCAATCGATAAAAGCAGCAATTGCAAACCCAGTTAATTCATTACGAAGCGAATAGAAAATGATCAGGAATAATTTTATTATCGCCATCAGGAGCATAAGAAAGCATAAATTTCATTCATTATTGAATGCAATAGGGCTGTCGGTTGGCATTGCATCATGTTTGGTGATAGTTATCTATATCTTCAATCAATATAACTATGATACTTTTGTAAGTAATTCAGCCAATATATACAGGGTCAATACAAAAACTTCTGTTTCGGGTCAGGAGTCTCATTATGCTACCACAACTTTCAGAATTGCCGAAATATTGAAAAATGAGGTTACCGGAGTAGAATCCGCAACCAGGGTCTGGAAAGCAGAAGGAAGGATCAATATAGACGATAATATTTTTGCCGAGGACAACCTGTTTTATGTTGATGGTGATTTCTTTAAAGTATTCAATTATGAATTTATATCTGGGGATGTACAAAGTGCATTAGATGATCCCCAGAGCGTTGTATTGACCAGTGAATTTGTAAGGAAATCATTTGATGATGAGGATGTGTTGGGAAAAATAATATCAATTAAGATTTATGGTGAAGAAAAGGAGTATAAAGTAACCGGCGTCTTAAAATCCATTCCCCCTAATTCACACTTCCGGTTTGAGGTTCTTGTTCCCATACGCCAGGGCCTGATTGATTATTATGTAAAAGCCGGCTGGGGAAGCTATTTCATCTACACTTATTTTTTTGCTACTCCAGGATTGGATCCGTCAACCATTGAAAAACAGTTGGCATTAACAAAAATAAAATCTGATGATCCTCAGGCAATTGCAGACTATGAATTATATAGGGCGAGTGCAAACTATATGATTTTCCCAATTCAAGAACTGGGGGAAATTCACCTAAACCCTGGATTACTAATCGATCTTTCCACCGGGATCAATAAAAACTATTTATCAGTATTCGGCATTATCGCGATATTCCTGATTTTCATAGCTGCTATTAACTATGTGAACCTCAGTACCGCCCTGGTCTCAAAAAGGACCAAAGAAGTTGGGATTAGAAAAATGTTTGGATCTAGCAAATTGAAACTTATCACACAATTCCTTCTGGAGGCCATTATTCTTAGTGCTATGACTAGCATAATCACACTAGGTTTAGTTGAAATGTCGGGTTTTATTACCCAAATTTATGGAATTGAAGGATTTGATACCGAGTTATTTGGAAGAGGATATTTGCTTCTTTCTGTCTTTGGTGGTTCAATTTTGGTGGGCTTTATAGCAGGTGTTTATCCCGCAATATACCTTTCATCATTAAGCCCTATTCTGGCATTAAGCAAGAAAAGCATCTTCAAGCTGGGAAAAACCAACCTGAGAAATTATTTGGTGATCACGCAATTCTCAATTGCTTCATTGTTGATAATTTCTTCCATTATTATTCATAATCAAATAAAGTTTATGAGTTCTAAGGATTTGGGTTTTAACAAAGAAAATGTGCTTATAATCAAGAACAAATACAATGCACTAGGCGATCAGTGGGATGCTTTTAAACAGGCCCTCATCAAAGAAACCAGTGTTATCAATGCTAGTTTAAGTGGTTATTCAATAGCAAATTCCCTTAACACAGCAATTCTTAAATCTCCAGGTAAAGATCAGGGACAGAGAATTTACTGGCAGGGCGGTGATCATGATTATGTTAAAACCATGGGTTTGGAAATTGTAATGGGCAGGGATTTCAGTGTTGATTATGCGAATGATAGCAAAGGCATCATCATCAATGAAACAGCAGTGGAGAAGTTGGACTTGGGCGAAAACCCAATCGGCGAAAAACTCCAATTTCTCGGAAGGGGAGGCAGTGAAGAGATTGAAATAATTGGGGTGGTCAAGGACTTTCACTTTCAATCAAAATTAAATGAAATAGCTGCGTTTGGACTCTTATTATCCAATAGGGAAACCCAAATGGCAGTAAGGATTTCCGGAGGGGACGTTGCAAATACTTTAGATAGAATCGAAACTTTGTGGAATAAACATTCCGTTAATGAACCCTTTGATTTCATTTTCTTTGACCAGGAGTATGACCGTCTTTATAGGTCAGAAATGAATTTGGGGATCATTTTAAAAATATTCAC
>CBDVAV010000826.1:0-2122 GCA_965372055.1 uncultured bacterium
CTTCCATTAACTTCGACCCTTTTGAGGAAAAGGAAAGATACCAAAACTACCTGGAAGATGTATTTGACATCAACCAGATAGCAGCGTCTTACAAGGAAGAATTTATAGTCCTGGAAGAAGTTGAGGTTGTGGCAGGCCGCCATTTCTCGGATCAACTGTATTACAGGCAAACTATGATGTACCGTGAGCCGGACAAACGTTTCATTGTGGATTCTATACCAAATTCAACGATGTATAAAAATATTTTCGAATTAATCCGAGGTAGGACAGCAGGTGTATCAATTAGAGGTACTTATCCAAATCAATATGCTTGGATCAGGGATGGGATTGCTCTTATGCTTCTTGATGGAACACCTGCTCCCATATCACTAATTAACCACATTGATCCTCAAACTATTGAATTTGTAGATGTCCTTAAAGGTTTGAGTAGTTCAGCAATATATGGTGTAAAAAAAGATCCTGAATTTAAAACCGTTGGTGTAATTGCCCTCTACACTTACCAGGGTCCGAGGGCCAGGGTGGATATTGACCCGATGGGCTTTAAAACCTTCCGGCATAATGGATTCTATCCAGCCAGGGAGTTTTACGTCCCAAAATACGACTTGATGGGCATCGAAGAAAAAATCAAACCGGACTACCGGACAACTCAATATTGGAACCCATCGGTGACAATCCAAGAGGGCAAAGGATCGTTTTCATATTTTACCTCAGATGACAAAGGGGATTTTTTCATTTATGTCGAAGGGGTTACCACAGATGGGAGGATTGTGAAAAGTGAGTTGGAATTTAGGGTGGATTGATTGCCAGTTGTTCATTCTTCAGGCTTGGGAAATTAAGGATTTTTGTTTGGCACAAAATTTCAATTACCTACCTAAATATCTTCAAATACTTTAGTATCAAACTATTAATATCTTCTGAAATCTTCAAATAAAAAACAGAACCAAGAAACAAAATAGTGATCAATATACTTCGTACAATTATGTCCACTATATAATTATGGATTTCAGGTACTAACCCCACCACAAAGTATACTGTTAATCCAACAATAATAACCCAAAGGTGATTTCTGTCATAGGGTTGAAGCTTGAACTTGATCAGCACCAATGAATATCTTAAAATGTTGAACAGCAACATGGAAATCAATGAAGCAATTGCTGCCCCCGTTATTCCAAATATTGGAATAAGAATGAAGTTTGTTATTATAGTCAATACTATCAATGCAAATGAGAAATAAGCATTAAATGCAAAATATTTTGATGTGGCAATAATACTTCCATTTGTCCCTCCGGCCATTACTGTAAGGCTGGACAGTCCTATAAAAAATATAACATATTTTCCTTCTTGATATGCCGTTGGAAGAACCTGGAAAATGTTGTCAATATTTAGCCAAATACCCAGGAACAATAGAATTCCGATAATAAGTTGATTAAGGCAGCTTTTATAATATATGGAGTAAATGGTTTTAAAATCATTTGATTTAAATCCATCAGCGATTAGGGTGGTGCTTATTCTAAGCAGTGACCTGGACGGGATGGCCACAAGAACACCAAAATAAGAAGTAATGGCATATATTCCAGTTAGTGAAATATTGGTCATTTGATGAACCATAATACTATCGATATTCATTACTGCAATGGTGCTGAAACCAGCAATTAAGCCGAAAATTGACACTTTTACCATTTCTGTGCGCATTGACTTTTCAATTGCCTTTAATGGTTTTGATAAAAAGAACTGGCCTTCCATAATTAATGAAGCCATCATGAACAAGGTTGGGACAATCAGTGCTGCGCAGTATAATGCTACAAACAATTGGAAATCAATTATTTTGAGGATTAACAAGGCAATACTTGCAAAGATTAATATACGCTGTAGGAATTCACGGAGGAAGGTGCCCCTGGTAGATTGATATAATACCCTGTAGTATGTGTCAAGGCTGTTAAAGAAAAGCATACCCAAGGTTAAGGGCAATATGTAATAAATGTATTGGACAAATATTGGTGATTCATCAATATTTGATTGAAGTAAAAAAGGTTTAAAAACGTAGAATAAAATGAGGAATAATAAATAGCCTAGTGTGGATATCATTAGAGGTAATCTGAGAAATCCTGAATGTCCATTTTCT
>CBDVAV010000827.1:0-2119 GCA_965372055.1 uncultured bacterium
AACGGGGTAGGGATAAAGCAAAAAGATCAAGAAAGGATTTTTGACATGTTTTATCGTGGTTCAAGTGTATCCAACGGTTCTGGTCTTGGACTTTATATTGCACAGGAAATGGTCAATAAACTAAATGGCACTATCAAAGTGACTTCTGAATTTGGGAAAGGAACAGAGTTTTCAGTTAGCATTCCAGTAGCAGAATAAATAAACTTTCACCCTTCAAACATTCTGACCTTTATAATTGTGGAAACTGATTTTAAATTACTTCAGCAATACGTAAATTATAGTTGATTTTATACAACTACCGAATCAACTGAATATATGGAACTAACTGATAAAACACTACTGAGAACCGAAAGCTATGTTAATGGTAATTGGATACATGGTTCATCAAAAAAATCATTTCAGGTACTTGACCCCGCCAGTAAAAAGGAAATTGCCCAGGTAGCAGATCTAAATGTAGAAGATACTAAAAAAGCAATTGAAGCCGCGAATGTAGCTTTTCCAGATTGGAGCACAAAACTGGCCAGGGAAAGGAGTACGATTTTGAAAAAGTGGTACAATTTAATAATGGACAATAGGGAGGACCTTGCCTTGCTCATGACCATTGAGATGGGAAAACCCTTAGCTGAAGCTAAAGGTGAGGTTGTCTACGCTGCCAATTTCGTAGAATGGTTTGCAGAAGAAGCCAAAAGGTTATACGGTGATGTAATCCCCCAGCATGCCGTGGGTAAAAGACTGATTACTATTAAGCAACCTATTGGAGTAGTAGCAGCAATTACCCCGTGGAATTTCCCGTTGGCAATGATCACCCGCAAAATAGCACCTGCCCTGGCTGCTGGTTGCACAGTGGTGGTGAAACCAGCCGAAGATACGCCACTTTCCGCTTTGGCATTGGCCGAGCTTGCAGAGCGGGCGGGCTTTCCAGCTGGAGTGATAAACATTGTTACCACCAACGATGCCCCTGCGGTGGGAATGGAGTTAACCACCAATCCTTTAGTGAGAAAGGTTTCATTTACTGGATCTACTGAAGTTGGAAAACTGTTAATGAAGCAAAGCTCTGGCACTGTGAAGAAAGTTTCACTTGAATTAGGTGGGAACGCACCTTTTATCGTTTTTGAAGATGCCGATTTAAGTGCTGCTGTTAAAGGAGCAATTGCTTCAAAATACCGGAATTCAGGCCAGACATGTGTATGTGCCAACAGGTTCATGATACAGGATAGTGTATATGACGAGTTCGCAGACTTGTATACTACCGAGGTAGCATCTTTAAAAGTGGGTGTTGGTACCGAAGCGGGGGTTCATATTGGGCCATTGATCAATGACCAGGCAATTTCCAAAGTCAATCGATTGGTAAATGATGCAATAGGAAAAGGAGCAAAAGCCTTGGTAGGTGGGTCAATGCATGATTTGGGTGATAACTATTATCAGCCTACGGTGCTGACAGGGGTTACAACTGATATGGATATAGCCAATGAAGAGATATTTGGTCCTGTTGCTCCGTTGTATAGGTTTGCTTCCGAAGATGAGGCAATCAAGTTAGCCAATGATACCCCATATGGACTGGCAGCCTATTTTTATGCACGGGATATTGGCAGGATTTGGCGGGTGGCAGAAAGACTTGAATACGGTATGATCGGCATCAATGAAGGTGTTATGTCCACTGAAGTAGCCCCTTTTGGCGGGGTAAAAGAATCAGGTCTGGGAAGGGAAGGCTCCAAATACGGCATTGACGAGTTTACCGAAGTGAAATACTTGTGTATGGGAGGTATTTAGAGTATGTAAAATACCAATAGGCATCCGATGGCTTTGAGCCATCGGATGCCTATTGGGTAAAACCTCAACCTCATTAACCTTCTAGTTATTTCCATTCCACCCTGGAATTTCGTAACTTAATTGGAGCTAAGAAAGTACAGTTTTGCAATTTGTTTTTTATGTCTTAACCCTGTTTCTAATTATCCGGGTTGATGCCCAGGACAAGTTTGATGTGAGGAGGAAGATAATGGTCAGGGATCAAATTGCGAAAAGGGGAATCAGGAACGCAAGTGTGCTGGAGTCAATGAGAAAAGTGAAAAGGCATCTCTTTGTACCTGCCAATGTAAGAGAGAGGGCCTATGCTGACAAC
>CBDVAV010000828.1:0-2119 GCA_965372055.1 uncultured bacterium
AAAGAGCAGGTTATAACTGGTTGCAATTTCTAAAAAATTATCACTTCGGGGGGTGTCTGGCTGATGACATGGGACTGGGGAAAACCATTCAAACATTAGCCCTGCTGCAAAGCGAAAAAGAAACCGGGGAGGCATGCACTTCATTATTGATAATGCCTACATCGCTACTATATAATTGGGAAATGGAAGCCGGAAAATTTACCCCGGAATTGAAGGTTTTGTCGTACAGCGGGACCAACAGGAATAAAGATGTGTCCTCTTTCGCTGAGTACGATATGGTGTTGACTTCTTATGGAATTGCAAGGTTGGATGCAGACATTCTTAAAGACTATTATTTCCATTATATCATCCTTGATGAATCCCAATCAATAAAAAATCCAGATTCAAATATTGCCAAGGCAGTTAAAGAACTAAGATCAAAATTTAAACTCATCCTAACAGGAACACCACTCGAAAACACTACTTTGGACCTATGGTCACAGATGTCTTTTATTAACCCGGGATTGCTCGGGAATAAATCATTTTTCAAGAACGAATTTTTGACTCCTATCGAGAAAAAGAATGACCAACATAAATCCAAAAAACTTTTTACAATAATCAAGCCTTTTATTCTAAGAAGGCATAAATCCCAGGTAGCTAAAGATCTCCCGAAAAAGATAGAGAATGTGCAATATAGTGACATGACCCAAGAACAAGAGGCCAGGTACGATGAAGTAAAATCATTTTATAGGAACAAGATACTGGATGAGATCGAAACCAAAGGATTAAAACAATCATCATTCCTATTGCTACAGGGATTGACTAAGCTCAGGCAGATTGCCAATCATCCCTATATGGTTGATCCGGACTATGTAGATGGGTCTGGCAAATTGGAGGACATTACCCGGATGCTTGAAAATGCAATCGAACAAGGGCACAAAATGCTGATATTTAGTCAGTTTGTAAAACATTTATCCATTGTTAAAAAAATGTTGGATGAAAAAGGTATCAAATACGCCTATTTGGATGGCTCCACAACTAATCGCAAGCATGTAGTAGAGAGCTTCCAAAACAACCCGGAGCTAAAGATATTTCTGATTTCATTGAAAGCAGGAGGCCTTGGACTTAACCTCACCACGGCTGATTATGTCTTTATTTTGGATCCATGGTGGAATCCGGCGGTAGAAATGCAGGCTGTGGACAGGGCTCACAGGATCGGCCAGAAAAATACAGTGCTAACCTATAAGTTCATCACTAAAAACACTGTGGAAGAGAAGATACTGACATTACAACAAAAAAAGATCAAACTTGCTACAGACTTAATCAGTACTGAGGAGAGCATGGTAAAGAGCTTTACCAGGGAAGATATCGAATCGATTTTGAGTTGATGAATTTAGTTGTATGTCCTTTTAAGTTGAATTTGTCAATACAAGGCTCAACTTGTCTGCTTTGGCAATCTTTTTATAGAACTCCCTTAAGGCTTCATATTCGCTGGCGGGGAATCGGCCTCTAATCATTTTTAGAGTTCTGATATAAGTAACTTTATTATCTTCAATCTTTACCGCTGACTTGTACTCCCCAAAAGGACTTTCAATAGTTATTCTTTCCGGTTGAAATTCAACCCGATAACCATCGGGAAGGTGATAAACTAAAGAGTCTGAATCAAAGAAAGACATCCTTCGCACTACATCGGTTTTTCTATCTTTTACGGAAGAAGGTATATAAGAATTCTTATTCATCAGGTTGAGGTTTAGGAACATCCTTTTTCCACTTTTTGAAACTAATCTCCTTAAATTTAAATCAAGGGATTCGGTTATGCTGGGTATAATTTCTTTTTGATAATCAAAGTTAAAAGCATCAATTTCAAAACTTGGAATATCGATATGCTCTGAGAGCCATTTTAATTGTTCATTATCATTTTTTTCCACAATGAAATCCAACCCACCATTCTCAGATTGAAGACCTTTGTAAACAGTAGTAATGTTAGCTTTGGCATTACCCTCCTGATCAACGATTATTTCTGCAGTACGAATTTGCTGGTTATCTACCAATCCATATAATGGTGTATGAACAATTGTTCCACCTTCATCATTAATCACTAAAACATCCCGGTCTCCCGTGAACCTTCCAAGGTATCCAA
>CBDVAV010000829.1:0-2119 GCA_965372055.1 uncultured bacterium
CAAATAAGCTGACAATGCAATCTCCCTTCGTAAAGCAAAATTCAGGGAATCATTATTTGAAAAAAGATTAGACCTCTCCAAATTCAATAACGATTGATCATATTGTTTTAATTTTTTATAACAAAATGATTTCCTCAATATCGACTGATTGGTTATTTCAGCATCTATATTTCGAAATATCACCCTTTCATATTCTAATTTAGCACTGTACATATCACCAACTTTAAACAAGCTATCGGCCAATTGCAACTGTGCATTAGTGAAAAATGGTGCGCAAAGGAATATGCAAATCAAATAAAATCTGTTTGTCAACTGCATCGTGAAATTCATTTCTTTTAACTTTAACTGTCAGTGCGCTTCCCCAAATATTTGCCACATAAAAAATTGAGAAAACACTGCCAAATACTATGAACCTGGCACTGTCAGTCCCGGCCTGCTTATAACTTTCAAATAATAAACCACCCAAGATCAAAGATTTAAATAAATTAGATAAACCCTGACCTGTTTTACCTGCATATATCTTTCCAGCACCGGGAATCACTGCTGAAAACATTGCGGCCAAAAACCCTGATTTCCTTTTAAATGATTTGATATCCTGGGAATATTCCATCAACTGCCCTTCCTGTTTTGCAAACTGAAAATATAAACCTTGAAATTGATAAGACAGCGAATCAAATCTTTGATAATTTCTATCAAGCAGTGCATAACCGGCTATCTGAAAATTCTTTAGTTGCACCATCATCCCATCATTAAAATAGCGATGATCCAACTCTTCCCTGGCCACCGAATATTTGCCCAAATAAGCTAGATTGAAAGCAGTGAAAAAGCTTGATTCCTGCCAGTATTTTATATTCGCTGGACTTACTTGGGAAAAATAGATTGAAGAAGTATCCAGCTTTTGTTGATCGTAGTATATTTTGCCAAGCAAATAATTTATTGTATCAATTTTCCCAGAGTTGTAATCATTGGAAGATTTTAGCTTATCCAAATGATAAATCCCCTCTGAATAAAGCTTTTGATCAACCAAGTATTTAACAAATCTGAATTCTTCCTCGAAAGGCCTAATGGTTTGTGCAAATCCTACTGAAAATTTAAAAATTAGAAACAAAAGAATAATCTTACTCCTCATTTCTGGATCGGTAATATACTGGTAGGTCTATAATCTTTCCTTGTGTATCGTACCTAATTGTTGGGACTTCCATGTAGGACAATCTACCACTCCTGGATATCCTGTCAATTGACAATACAAGCCCCTTCATTAACCCAAAATCCTTAAAAGTCTCTTTGAAAAAATCAGAAAAAGAGTTGGCATAATTGTCACTTAAATATATTTGGCGAGTAGTAAAAGCTATGGGATTGTAATAGAATAAATTCTTTTTTTTAACTGTGGTTTTAGTATTTCCATGGCTAATTAATAGCTTTAAATCATCATGATTCGACTGTGCTGTGGTGATTCCACAGGTCAATAACATTAGGTAAATCAGGATCAACATGTTTTTCATTTTAAAACTTTTGCATTGCGTGGAATCTCAAAATCCAAATAGTCTGTGCTCATTTGGTTATCCACTTTCATATCGGAATAAGCGGTTTTGGTCACAATGGAATCATTGCTGGCCTGATAATCAATTTGTGTGATTGAGGTTGGAAACTCGATTCTATCGACCTGTATGAAATCATAGAAATATACTTTTTTAATAATATTACCGGTTGATTCAAAATAAGCCATATAGATAGGGTTTTGTCTGTCATGAACCAGTTCCACCTTTTGAATTTGTGACATCATTTCCATCGGAGGCGACCATTCAGTGATCATCAACCCCTCCTCAAACTTAGTATTGGAAGCTTTGAAACCCATATCCTTCAATCCAAGATCTGTCCGCTTATTTTGGAAGAAAATATGTATCTGTGAAGTTTCAGTACTGAACAATGGGTTTTGATCTTGGTACACTGAATTATCCTTAACGTTATACACGGTGACTTCCCCACGGGCATTATTGATTATGAACATTTCCTGAGGGGTTTTTAGATGGGTAACCATTTTTCCGGTGTATGAATAATAAATATCGGCTTCAGTGGTTACTACATACCCATCATGGGCCGTCCTGGTCAACATCTTGAC
>CBDVAV010000830.1:0-2118 GCA_965372055.1 uncultured bacterium
CAATTAAAACAACATAACCTACATACCCTAAGGCCTGGTTAGTTGCCAGGCCAGAGATTAGCAAGGCTAATGTATAAATGGTTAAAATGATCCCCAGGTAAATGCCGTATTTAATTGATACTTCTTTTACAGTAATTCTTTCATCTGGTGATAATTCTTCTGGTTCCGTGCTTTGAGATTGAGTTTGAGTTGATTGCCCATCAGTTGAAGGGGTGTTGCTATTTGTTTCATGTTGTTCAGGTGTGTGAGAATTTTGATCTTCCATGGTTTTATAGTTTTGGTTGACGTCTTAAAAGTACTGAAATAATTATAGTTAAAGGTATGCCGATCAATAGTGTTTTCATGGCATAATCCAGTGCAAGGTCAAGAGATGTGGTAAGTGGCATTTTCTGCAGGGTACGATTATATGTTTCTTCCCCCACGGTAGAAATAAATTGTTCTTTATTGTTGATAAGTTGATTGGTTGAGATATCAATATATTGATTCATGAATTCAGGTTCAATGCCTGCAAAAATCAATATAAAAATTGCTGCCAATGAGCCTATTATAAAATAACAGTTGAAGCCGATTACTAGTCCTTGCCAGAAGTGAAGGACTTGATCATTTCTGTAATCCCTGAATTCCTTTAAGCTTATAAAAACAAATAGCGGAATTAATATCAGCCTGAAATCTGCTACAATTGAGATCAGTAAAGGATGTTTTCCTGCGTAGAATAAAATGATAAATAAAATTATGATCAGTGCTGAGCCTGCAATGCCATATTTAAGAGGGACGCCAACCAACGGGGAGAGCTTTCTAAACATGGGGGCAAAATTACAGTTTGAAAGTCGAAATGATTGAATATCAGATGGAAATTGTACTTATCTACACAAGAATTACTTTTCTTCCAGGTCAGGATCAATCAAATGTTTTCCATTATTAAATACTGCCATTGCTTTCCCTTTCAGGTTTTGGTTAAGAAACGGCGAATTTGAAGATTTTGATTGGTTATTGGATTCTGAAAATGTCCATGATAATTTGGGGTCGAACACTGTCAAATTAGCGGTCCTTCCCTCTTTGATTTGTGGTATTTCCAAACCAAGGATTTGTCTCGGTTTGATGGTTATTTTCTCAATTAGGGTTTCAAGGTCTATATGTTGAGAAAATTCAACAATATTTGAAAAGGCAGTTTGCATCCCTATCATACCAAATTCAGCGAGGTCAAATTCCAGTTTCTTGCTTTCTTCATCCTGGGGACAGTGTCCGGATACAATCACGTCAATGGTGCCATCTTTAAGTCCTTTAAGAAGGGCTTTATTGTCATTTGGCTCTCTAAACGGGGGGTTCACCTTATAATGAGTATCATAATCTTCAATTATACTATCATCAAAAACAGGCTGATAGGCAGCGATATCACAAGTAATTTTAAGACCTTTTTGTTTCGCTTTTTTTATCAGTTCTACAGATTTAGCACTGGAGATATTTGAAAAATGGAGGCTTCCTCCTGTGTATTCCAGGATCCCAAGGTCTCTGGCCACTATGATTTCCTCCGATAATTTCGGCATACCCTTCATCCCTAAAGAGGTACTGTTTACACCCTCGTTCATTGTCCCAAACAAATTAAGCCTTTTGTCTTCCGGTTTCTGAATCAACAGCCCATCGAATTTTTGCAAATACTGTAAGGACTTTAACAAGATATCAGTTTGCCAAATTGGGTTTTCCCCGTCGGTAAAAGCTACTGCCCCTGAATTTTGCAGGTCAATCATTTCAGTAAGCTCCTCTCCTTTGGTGTCTATTGTTACTGCCGCCGAAGGATGTATCTGTGTAAGATTGCTACCGTTTTTTGAAATCAAATAACTTACCCCGTTTTTAGATTGAATAGCCGGTATTGTATTGGGCAGAAGCATCACTTCCGTAAAACCCCCAGCCGCGGCTGCCATGGCTCCCGTATTGGTATCTTCCTTGTATTCAATCCCTGGATCACAGAATGATGCCCTCATATCAAACCATCCTATACTTACCATCATTCTTTTGGCATCAATTGTTTTATCGGCCCTGAATTGCGTGTCACCAATGCCAAATTACTCCATCCTTAATTAAAATATTTTTTCTTTTTTTATAATAGGGTGAAGCAGGGTC
>CBDVAV010000831.1:0-2113 GCA_965372055.1 uncultured bacterium
CACTGGATTTATTGATGATGACCCACGGCTGGCGCAGGTTCAAATGGGAGGATGTGCTGAACGGCCAGTACCCATCAATTTCACATTACGTGGAAAAAGGGTTCAGTATTGAAGGGCAAGTGGTCAAGTATTATAACCGTGACAAGGGCGAGGAAAGCAATGTTTTTCTCACCTTCATGGAGAACATTGGATTTCAACAGGAAAAGAAGACAGAAGAAGACGGGACCTTTTGGTTTGATGGGCTGCAATTAGAGGATACTATTAATGTAGTCATGCAAACAGTGGATAAGGAAATAAAAAACAAAAGAAAGAAGAAAAAAGATGACGGGGAAATAGCAAAGGACAAGGGGACCTACATCACATTGCACGACAAAGAGGGCCCTGCCACTACTTCCATTAACTTCGACCCTTTTGAGGAAAAGGAAAGATACCAAAACTACCTGGATGATGTATTTGACATCAACCAGATAGCAGCGTCTTATAAGGAAGAATTTATAGTGCTGGATGAGGTTGAGGTTGTAGCGGGCCGCCACTTCTCCGACCGACCTTATTACAGGTTGGGTATTGCGTACGGTGAACCGGACAAACGTCTTATTTTCGATTCTATACCAGGTTCGGAGAGGTTCACCAATATCTTCGATCTAATCCGGGGCAGGGTTGCGGGGGTTGAAATCAAAGGCTCATTCCCAAATCAATCTGCTGAGATCAGGGGCGAATCTGCACGATTTATCCTTGACGGATCGCTTACAGATGCGACACTGATTAATAACATTAACCCCAGGACCATAGAATTCATAGACGTAATTAAAGGTTTGAGGGCGTCTACTATATACGGTACAAGGGGTGGTGTGATTGCGCTCTATACTTACCAGGGTCCCAGGAGAAGCCTTGATATTGACCCGATGGGATTTAAAACGTTTCGGCATAATGGGTTCTATCCCGCCAGGGAGTTTTACGTCCCGAAATACGACCAGATGAGCATCGAGGAAAAAATCAAACCGGACTACAGGACCACCCAATATTGGAACCCATCGGTGACAATCCAAGATGGCAAAGGATCGTTTTCATATTTCACCTCTGATGACAAAGGGGATTTTTTCATTTACGTGGAGGGCATTACCGCAGATGGGAGGATTGTGAAGGGCGAGTTGGGGTTCCGAGTAGATTAATGTTATGGCCTGCACTGTACAGTGCACAACACTACATGATTTTATAATTCAAGTTACCAAATTTCGTTTTTGATTCAAAGAACGCTTTAGAACCTTTTTAATGAGGAATCGTTATTATTTTTTTATAATGCTAACTGCTTTAATAGGAATCGATCCAATTAAATTTAATTGCAAAGTATCCGAGCTTTCATTCAGTGTTAAAATTATTGATCCTTTAGGTGGATCAGTATATTCACACCAAAAACAATTTATATCTGCTTGATTTACACATGATTTACATTCTATCCATTTCTTGAGAGTTTCAAGGTTTGAATTATTTGAGTTGTAGTCTAAAGTTTGCAAATATCCATTTATCATATCTATGGATTCTGAATAATTTTCATTTGTTAAAAGGTTGCAAAATTCAAGATTATCATGGCAATTAGCTATTTCATCGTCACAAGAGATAAATGAATATATGATCAGTAGCAGAAATTGAATATTCCGTTTCATTGTATGGTTTTTAATGACCGGTTCTGTCGCATCTATGACACTAAATATATTAAATTGTCAGCTACTTTTTTAATTAAGCTGCCAATGAAAGGAATGATCGATAAGTCGAACACTTCGAATTCAATAACTGATCTTTCTTTATCATCCTCACTACTTCTATTCCAGCTATCGTTCTCTTAGCTGATTTGAAATCTTTAAAACCTAAACCCTGGTTGATCCGCCATTTAATAAACCGATGATCTTGTTCCACAATATTGTTTAGGTACTTGCACTGCCTAATCTCAATATTGGACCAATTCCTCCTATTGTATAGTTGAATGGCAGATTTGTTCGATCCACTTTTATCGATATTGATTAGCTCTGGCCTGCCATTATTTTCGATCGCCTTATTCAAAAACTTATGCGCTGAGATTCTCTTCCTCTTCTTGGTAAGTAAGAAGTCTACCGTATTG
>CBDVAV010000832.1:0-2110 GCA_965372055.1 uncultured bacterium
ATTGTTGTTTTATTTAACTCTTTTTCCATTGTTTAAATGGTTTTAATCTAATTTCAACACTGCCATAAATGCATCTTGAGGTATTTCGACATTTCCAACTTGTCTCATTCTTTTCTTACCCTTCTTTTGTTTTTCCAATAATTTTCTTTTCCTGGTAATATACCCACCATAACATTTTGCCAAAACATTTTTCCTAAGAGCCTTTACGGATTCCCTGGCAATGATTTTTGTGCCAATAGATGCTTGAATAGCAATATCAAACATTTGCCGAGGTAAAAGTTTTCTAAGTTTTTCACACAATTTTTTACCCCAATCGTAAGCTTTCTCGCGGTGTACAATTGCTGATAAGGCGTCAACCTTGTCTCCATTGAGCATTATGTCAAGTTTCACCATATTGGACAGCCGATACCCAATTAATTCGTAATCAAGTGAAGCATATCCCCTGGAAATGGTTTTTAGTTTATCAAAGAAGTCAAAAACGATTTCTGAAAGAGGTAGTTCAAAAGTAAGTTCTACTCTATCTGAGGTTAGGTATACCTGGTTCTTAATGGCACCTCTTTTATCCATACAAAGGGCGATAATTGTCCCAATATATTCTGCCTTGGTGATGATCTGTGCCCTGATAAATGGTTCTTCAACATGACTAAAAGTATTGGATTCGGGCATTTCAGCTGGAGAATTAATCTCTTTGTAAGTACTATCGGATTTTACCACCCTGAATTCCACTGATGGAACTGTAGTTATCACTGTCATGCCAAATTCCCTTTCCAGCCTCTCCTGAACAATCTCCATATGTAACATTCCAAGGAAGCCACACCGGAATCCAAAACCCAAAGCAACGGAGGTTTCGGGCTCCCAAACCAAAGAAGCGTCGTTAAGCTGAAGTTTTTCCATTGATGACCTAAGTTCCTCGTATTCACTGGTTTCCACGGGGTATATACCAGCAAAAACCATGGGTTTAACATCCTCAAATCCTTTAATGCTTTCGCAGGGGTTATCAACGTGAGTAATGGTATCCCCTACTTTAACCTCTTTTGCTATTTTTATCCCTGAAATAAGATAACCTACATTGCCTGTTCCTATCTCAGTTTTTGGCTCTTGTTTAAATTTGAGAATGCCAATTTCTTCCGCCTCATAGGTTTTACCGGTATTTACAAACATGACCTGATCACCCTTTTTTATAGTCCCATTAAAAACCCTGAAGTAGACTTCTATTCCTCGGTATGAATTGAAAACCGAATCAAAAATCATTCCCTGCAATGGTGCTGATGGATCTCCTTTAGGTGCCGGAACCTTTTGTACAATAGCTTGTAGAATTTCATCAATTCCTATTCCCTCTTTTCCACTGGCCATAATAATATCATCAGGATTACACCCTAATAGGTCGACCACTTGGTCTGTAACCTCCTCAGGATGTGCCCCAGGAAGATCAATCTTATTTAAAACAGGAATAATTTCAAGGTCGTGTTCCAGCGCAAGGTACAGGTTGGAAATGGTTTGCGCCTCAATCCCTTGTGAGGAATCAACAATTAACAAAGCTCCCTCACATGCAGCAATGGACCTGGAAACTTCATAAGAAAAATCGACATGTCCAGGGGTATCAATGAGGTTTAATATATATTGTTGCCCATCAAGTTCATAATTCATTTGAATGGCATGGCTTTTTATAGTGATGCCACGTTCTCTTTCGAGGTCCATAGTATCAAGCAACTGCTCCTGCATATCCCTTCTGGAAATGGTTTGGGTTGACTCCAATAATCTGTCAGCCAAAGTACTTTTACCATGGTCAATATGGGCAATAGTGCAAAAATTTCTGATGTTTTCCATGAATCCGATAAATTGTCCTTTACTGGCCTTTTCAAGCTGCAAAAGTAGGTATTTATCAATCTATTTCCTCCATTTGAAAATAAAAAGGCTGATCTGGTTTTATTTGTAATCCGAAACATCTGATGGGTCATCCATCAGATGTTAAAGACTGACTAAACGAACAAGATAATGATCCAGGTCATCCTGATAAACGATCTGGCAGTACCATCCTTCTTGTGCAGTGATCTTTTGTAAAGTCCCTGGATCCAGGTATAGCCAATTGAACCAATCTCCACGCTGATTT
>CBDVAV010000833.1:0-2103 GCA_965372055.1 uncultured bacterium
AAAAACTTTCTCATATAGCTAACAACTCCAAAATTCAAAAAATATTATAGCCGCCAAAGATAAGACATTTTGTGTATTTTAAGTAACTATTAATGTTGGGCACTAATTTGAGTAGTTTGATTAGCTTTGCAATTTGGAATTCGGTTTGCTGGTTGTCAGTTTTCGGTTGTCCGTTTTCAGTTGTCCGAATAACCCGGAACTCGAAACCCAAAACCCAAAACCCAAAACCCAAAACCCGAAACCCGAAACCCGAAACTAAATAGGACCTGTAGCATAATTGGATAGTGCACCTGATTACGGATCAGGAGGTTGGGGGTTCGAGTCCCTCCAGGTTCACAAAAACAAAATGCGGAAAATTTATAGAACGGAGCAGATCAAAGCTTGCTTTGAATCTGCGGAGTGAATAAATCAAATTGCCTGGCAATTTGCATTTTGTTAATGTAACCGCCCCCCAGGGATCACCGCAGTTAATCCTTCCGGCATCTGTAACCATTTCTTAGTGAACAGCTTAGAAGTTCTTTTGTTTTGCATTGGTCAAATATAGAGTCATCCTTTAGTTTAATTTCGTTTTTGTTTTAATTAGGTATGGCGGGCATTAAATCTAATGTTGTTAATATAACCAGACATCAAATAACAAGCTAATTAATGTTAGTTATCTAAATAGGCATTAAAACTATTTTTTTATCTTGACAACTGAGGGATTGTAACCTCCCCCAAATCCCCAATTACCTTCTGATTCCCTAAAGTGTGTTTTCAGTCTAAATAAATGTCACTTCACAAATTTGGCTACCAATAATTTAACCATAGGCCACATTATTGTCGTCATTATTTTATAGTAAAAATAATTATAATGAAGATTCGATATTTATATTATTTACTAATAGTGTGGGGCCTGGCATTGTCTGGTTGTAACGATGAAGACTCTATTGTATTAAAAACATCAATGCAATTAGCAGAACTCAAAGCTGAATTGGACGGCACAGAACTTTTTAGTATACCAGTAAGTGGTTATAAAGCTTCAATTGAAGATTCACTCTTTATTTATACTACTGATCTGGGAAAACAAACCGGTGTCTGGTCAATCAGTGAGGACGAAAACCTCTTGAAAGTTTCCTATGATACACTCACATTCGATTTTCCTATCATTTTCAATAGTACTGAGGAAATTACCTTCATTGCAAATAGTATTGATCTGAACGATGTTTCGTTGAACTTAGAAAAACAACAAACAATTGTCTTAGTGAACCAGCAATTAGCAGTTTTGGGAAGAAACTGGCTAGAAGAATCAGAAAATGCTCAAAAACTCGATATCATATTTACCATTAAATTTCAATAACATGAGAAATAGTTACATTTCCATTATAATTGCCCTATTCCTTTTCTGTGCCCAAAGTGGCTATGGGCAAATTCAACTTAAATTGGATACACCCACTTCGACTCCTAAAATTTTTGCTCCAAATTTTGTTTCAACTAAACTCAATCAAAGGGATATTGCCATTTCACCCGATGGGTCTGAAATTTATTATACTATATTTAATAGTGGATTCGATGGCAATATTTACTTTATTGAGAAGACTGGTGATGAGTGGAGCCTGCCTGCAGTTGCACCGTTTTCTGGGGCTGACAAAGACCTCGAACCGGCATTTGCCTTTCAGGGCAACAGACTTTACTTTAGTTCCCGTCGTGGTTCCAGCAATTATGACATCTGGTACGTTGAGCGGGATAATAACGGGAATTGGTCGGCACCTATCAATGTAGAAAGTCCGGTAAATACCTCGCAAAACGAATTTTATCCTTCTGTTGCCAATGACGGTTCATTGTACTATACCGCTGAATACAGCCATGGTTTTGGTGGTGAGGATATTTGGTATGCTAAATTTGTAGATGGATCTTATCAAACTCCAATCCCACTGGAAAATGTCAATAGTGACACAGACGAATTTAATGCCTTTGTTGATCCCAATGAGCGCTATATTTATTTTGGCAGTTTTGGCAGAGCAGATGGCTTTGGAGGCGGAGACATTTATCTTAGTTCAATGGGAGCAAACAATACCTGGAATGAGCCCATAAATTTGGGGGAATTTGTGAATTCAAACAGGTTGG
>CBDVAV010000834.1:0-2102 GCA_965372055.1 uncultured bacterium
AATAACCATAATTTGCCCGGATACCTGCTTCATAATTAATGCTTTTCTCAGCTTTAGTACCTTCTTTTGAGCCTGGGGGAGCAAAGCCCTTGTTAATGCCAACAAATCCACTTAGTTTTTTTGAAAATTTATAGTCTAATCCCAAACCGGGGATAAAAACATCAACATTGTTAGCCTTCACGCTAAGATCTTTACCAGTGCGATTCACATCGTCCTTTCCGTAATCCAATCGTTCTGCTTTAACTGATTCAAATCTCATTCCAGGAGTTGCTGTAAATTTCCCATAGGTCAACTTGTACTGGGCAAATGCAGCTACAGCATTGGCAGTCTCTACCCTATTGCTTTCTGTTCCAGGAATTCCTCTATTGGTCAGCTCCATTACCCCATTTTCCATTTTATATAGATCAATCCATTGAAATCGATCAATCTGATCTTTATGGACTCTGAAACCCAGTTCCAAATCATGTATCAGCATATCATTTTCAAAGTGTAACCCTATGGTTGATTGCAAACCCATGGCAAAATAATCCCTGTTATTGTTCTTCAAATGCAGAGCATCATCAATTGCACTGGTACTCCCACTTATAATTGCAAATTCATTGATGTAGCTTCCCGGATCTGAAAGCACATTTGCTATACTAATAGTTCCAATGAAAGGATCAGATTGTACTTTATCCAATTTATACCAATTACGACTGAAGTCACTACGATAAGCTGTGGTAGTCACATCCATGAATTCAAAAGGCCGGACAACATGCCTCAATTGCAACTGGGATTGCTTTGTTTTCATTACATCCAGTTGTGATCCGGCATAACGTCTGTAAGGGTCAGCATTGAAATCACTTTCTGTAAGTCCAAGATAAGTTTCGTTTGACTCTTCGGTTGTTTGTCCAATCTTAAAAGTTAATGACTGATAAACCTTGGCCCCCGAGTTGGTGTTTACTCTAAATTTTGCCAAATAATCTTTTTTATCAAATCCCGTATTTCCTCCATTATCAAGCTCTTTAAAGCCGTTGGAGCTATTTTGGTAAGTTTCCACAAGAAACCCAAAGTTCTCCCTACTGTCTCCTATGTTAGTATGTACCAATCGGTTGCCAAAGGAACCGGCAGATACTTTGATTGCTCCTCTAAAATCAGTAGGTATCTGGGTGGATATTAAATTAATTGCTCCACCAGTAGTAAACGGACCATATTTAATTTGACTTGCTCCTTTTAATATTTCAACTGCCTGCATGCGCCCGATGGTTGGAAAATAATAGGCGGCTGGTGCGGCGTATGGAGCCGGAGCCATTAGAACACCGTCCTCCATTAAGGTGATCTTGGAACTTCGTTCAGATCCCGTGCCCCTCATACCTATATTCGGACGTAACCCATATCCGTCTTCTTCCTGAATATTTAACCCTGGTATTAGCCTGAGTGTTCGATTTACATCATTGTATCCAAATTTATCCAGTTCTTTAGGGGACAGATAATAAGCTGAACCGGGAATATCATCCAGACCTGCCATCCCTCCTGTTAAAGTTACCCTTTTAACAATAATGCCCGGTAGCTCAACAACACTTTCCTCAATCACAAAGTCTATACGTGTTGTTTCATCACCTTTGACAGAAACCAGAAGTTTGCCAGGTTCATAACCCACGCTGGAAACAACTAACATGTAGTTTCCTTCTGCAATATTATTCAGTAAATAAGCACCTTTAGCGTCAGTAAAGGCACCAGTATTTGTTCCTTCAAGAAATATATTGGCAAATGGTACTGGCTTTTGAGAATTTTTTTGAGTCACCAAGCCCTGAATTTTGCCTACTTGAGCCATGGATATGCAACAGCTAATAAGGGCAAAAATTGATGATATTGTATATTTAATTGATATTTTTAGCACCTTGATATTATTTATAATGATTCTAAATAAGCTCAAAGGTAATGTCAGAACTGTTCTGTGTCAATACCTTTTATCAGGGAAAAATTACATACCTAATATTAGGTATTGAGTATTGAATTTCGGGTTTCGACCTTGGGTTTCGGGTTTTGGGTTTTGGGTTTTGGGTTTTGGGTTTTGGGTTTTCCCATAGGGACTCCTTTGGAGCGGGTTTCGGGTTTCGGGT
>CBDVAV010000835.1:0-2101 GCA_965372055.1 uncultured bacterium
AGAACCAAATTCTCTCAATTCTATTAATAATCATCTCGAGCAATCTGAATATATTGTATCCACTAGGATAAATTATTATATCTAATGGAACCCCGAATTAAGGAAATTGGAGAGTACAAAGCGAGATAGTTTTGTAATTCACTCACCCAAATTTGATTCAAAGACTTTTCAGGACCTACCTGAGATCAGTTTTGAAGGTGATACTATGAAAATGGTACAAGTCTGTTACTTCGGATAGTAACCCACCGAAGATATATAATGAAGTAACTTTCAGAAAGAAGATACTGCTTTTTTGAATAAAGTATTCTAATTCCTTATTGCATTACTCCACTTCATATAAAATATCCTCCTGAATACCCCAAACCATTACAAACATAAAACTTACTGGTTATTAGTAAGTAATTTCAGAGTAATGTCTAACTCTTTTACTTATGAAAATCAACCGGCGAAAATTCGTTAACATTTCAATACTAGGAAGCTCCAGTTTCATTCTGGGTTTTCATTCGATCTCGTGTACAGAAAAAAGCAAGTCAAGTAAGATCATAACCCAGGAGGAGCCCAAAATAATACAGGACTATATCACTCCTTTTTTGAAGATTACAAAATCCGGCGATGTTATTATAGTTGCACCTGTCCCTGAAATTGGACAAGGAGTACGGACATCTTTACCTCTTTTATTGGCGGAAGAACTTGATTTGAATTTGGAAAATGTTATCGTTGAGCAGGGCATTGCAGATTACCGATTGGGAGGTATGGCAGCTGCTGGTAGTGATAGCATTTCAGATTATTTTCAACTCATGCGAAAAGCTGGAGCTACTGCTCGGGAAATGCTAAAGAGGGCTGCTTCAATTCATTGGGAAGAGCCGGTTGAAAGTATCTCAATTAAAAATGGCCTGGCATTATTGAAAGGTACAAACAAACAAATTAAATGGCAGAATCTTTTGCGAGAGATGGATAGTATGGAAGTACCTACAGAAATCAAATTAAAAGCCAGGGAAAGTTATGAATTCAAGGGTGATATTATCAGGAAAACAGACATAGATAAAATTATAAACGGAACAGCAAAATATGGATTAGATGTCAAATTGGAAAATATGAAATATGCATCTGTAGCCAGATGTCCAGTCTATAAAGGAAAATACAAAGATTACAATTCAGTTGAAGCACTTAAGGTACCCGGAGTTATTGAGATTGTAGAGATTCCATCATTTACACCAGGGGGGGATAAATATGCAGAAGTAGTAGGGGGGATTGCTGTAATTGCTGATAATACTTGGGCAGCAATGAAAGGAAAAGAGGCATTGGTAATCAACTGGGAATTAGGTGATCATGCAAATAAGAACAGCACATCGATATTTATAGATACTTCCAATCCCCTGGCTACATTACGGGAAAAAGGTTCCTCAGATAGCCTTAATGAGTTGTCCGAAGTTGATATCGAAAGCACCTATGAACTTCCAATGATGGCCCATGTTTGTATGGAACCCATGAATTTTACAGCAAATATTACAGATGAAGAAGCATTTTTAACCGGGCCGACTCAGGTACCGAGGTTTATTCAGGATTTTGTTAGTGGAATTTTAAAATTCCTAAGAGCAAGGTAACAGTATTGCCAACCTTAGCCGGGGGTGGCTTTGGACGAAGACTGGCTATAGATTATGCCCTGGAAGCCGCTGTTATTGCAAAAAGGGCAGGCTATCCAGTTCAGTTGGTTTGGACACGGGAAGAAGATATTCAGCATGATTTTTATCACACTGCAGCGATCCATAAGCTGAAATCGAACTTTGAAAGCAAAAAGGTAAATTCTTGGGTTCACGAGATTTATACTCAACCGATCGGAGATGGTCCTATTTACGAAGTACAGGGAGCTGCAGATATTCCATTGAACGTCCCCAACATAAAAATTTCTTGGGGTGAGCTAAAATCAGCTGTAAGGATTGGATCATGGCGCTCTGTGGCACATTCTCACAACTGCTTTGTGATCAATAGCTGGATAGATGAACTAGCAAATGCGCATAAAGTAGATACAGTACAAATGATAATGGATTTAATTGGTACAGGATCGGGAAATATTACCACAAAATTACCAATAAGAGGATGG
>CBDVAV010000836.1:0-2086 GCA_965372055.1 uncultured bacterium
AACAATGATAGCTTCAATAAGACGAACTTCTTCATTCGATAATTCCAATTGAGTAGACAGTGTAAATAGAATTGATTTTTCATCATTTGTGATTTTTGGCTCTAGTCCATATTCAAGATCATTATTAAAGGCTGTATCAACACATTCTTTATATATATTGTAATCCCTCAATCTTTCGGGATCGATACCTTTAGGTTCCAACTTTAAAACATTGCTGAAACTTTTCACTTTTTTCCCAAACTCCCTTAATTCATTGTCAATTAATTTGTTAAGCCAGTCACGTGACATTATGCAATTACCATCCCTCATGAATATTTCAATAATTAAGTCGGTTTCTACTGAAGATTTTCTGACTTCCCTCTCAAGTTGTTTGGAATACTCAATTTCTAACAAGGAAAATATTTTTGATATATTAAGACTGTCAGCAGATTTCAAGTCACCCTCATTTTGAGCTAATATCTTTTCAATCTCCTTTTTGTTTTTTGGGGATTCGTTTATCAAATTATCAATAAGCTTTATAAAGGAATTCTTTTCAAGTGAACTAAGCTGATCCAATACTTTTTCCAGTCTCATAACTTTTTTATTTTTTTCAATATAAAATAAAGTTTGGAAAAGCATTTTTAGAGGGGTAGATAAATACGTATTAAAAATCGTACAAATACATTTTTTTAGTTATGTATAGGCCTTAAAAAGGAGAATTTAAAAATCAAATAAATCCCTGGGATGGATGTCCAGAGCTTTAGATAGTAGGTGAATATTATTGATTGAAGTGTTTATCTCACCCCTTTCGATCCTTCCTATTTGGTTGTAATGTATTTCGGTAATTTCTTCGAGCTTTTCCAATGATAACTTCTTGGATTCCCGGATTTTTCGCAAATTCTTTCCGAAGGCATCTATAAAGTCTTGATTGATTAAGTTGCTCACGGTGGCAATTTTGTAAAGTAGCGGAATTTGAACATTTAACCCTTGCTCACCATCAAATCTTCAAATACTACTTTTAGTGCTTGGCTTACCTTATAAGCCAATATAAATGATACAGCATTTTCAGCTTTTTCGATTCTTCTGATTTGCCTTTCATCAGTTTCTGCAAGGGTGGCTAAATCCAACTGGGTAAGGCCTTGTTTCAAACGTTCTTCCAGTACTCGCTTGCCAAAAATCTCTATCAATTTGTCATCCGTTTGCATACGTAGTATTTCTTTTTTCCTTTGATTGACAAAAAGAATATATAATTTAAAATTCAAATAAATCCCTAGGGTGGATGTTTAATGCTTTGGAGAGATTAATAATATTGCGAAGTGCAATGTTCCTTTCACCTCTTTCTACCATTCCTACATAATTCCTGTGAAGGCCAGCTAGTTCTGCAAGTTTTTCCTGACTGAGTTTTCTTTCTAATCTCAGCTCTCGTGCTCTTTTTCCAAATTTTAGAAGTACGTCATTTTTCACTCGGCAAAGAAAGGTGGAGGGGTATTTTATATCTACACACTATGAGTGTGATTTTAATTTATTTACTTATATTTAAAACTCCTGCCCCGTAACCACTTTCCTCAACAACATCATTTTATGAAGAATAATGCCAAGCTAAAACCGAACCCATGGCAACGGATGAGCTTTGTTACCTTGATGGAGTGGCTAAAGTACAGGTTAAAGGGGCCGTCCGCTTTTTTTTCGAGTGCTATAACGGTTTACCACGATCCAAAAATAAAGACCATTACCACTTCCCCGGATTTTTTTATAAGTTGTATCCTGCTGGTCATTAAACAGGCTATTTACATAAATAACCCTGACAACCTTATCAGGCTGGCTTTTTTCCATATTCAACAAGGTATTAATTTTGTTATCATAGACCGGTACTATACTTATGAACAAGCCCCGTTTACCGAACTTAACCTGATGTTGGATGTCCCCATCGGCCCAGACCACCCCTATTTTCATATAATCCAATCCTTAAAAAATCTTAAGATAGCGGGCGGCACCCTGCAAATGCTAAAAATAGAAGAAGAATGGTGTTACCCTTCGTTCAGGTTTGATCATTGAGTTTTGAGTTTTGAGTTTGAGTTTTGAGCAATGAGCACCGAATACTGAATTC
>CBDVAV010000837.1:0-2069 GCA_965372055.1 uncultured bacterium
AAATTCTGCCTGATGCAGGGATTCTATGGGAGAAAAGCAATCCTCATGGTCTTTTGCAAATGGTAGAGGCCCCCTCAATAAGGTATGCTCCCGGTTTAAGCCTGACCTACCGGCATCCTGTACCAAAAGTTAGAGCTGTTTTTAATAACGGCAATTGGTTTGGGCCATTAAGGAATTCTTCTGATTCCATTGATTTGATGAAGTATACTTCCAATGATCTCCCGTACAGGATATCTTCTCCCCAAAAGGTTTTGATCCTTAAAGCCGGTACAGGGCTGGACATTGAACACGCCTTGATAAACGAAATCACAGAAATTACTGCCATCGAAAAGCACAGCCTGATGCCCGGATTATTGAAGTATAACCAAACATCTTGGATTGCGGATAAAAGAGTCAATTACATTACAACTGATGAAAGGTCATTCCTAAGAAGGGATACTACAAGGTACGATTTGATTGTCTTTCCCAACCTTAACTCTTTTGGTGGAAATTCAGGACTTAATGCATTAGAGGTAGAGTATTCATTAACTAAAGAGAGTTTGATCGCTTTGTGGAATAAACTCAGCCCTGACCGGGGAATGTTGGCTTTTACTGTTTGGTTGGATTATCCCGCAAGATACCCACTAAAGGTATTGTCATCGATAAGACACGTTTTAGATCAATTTAAGGATGGGGATATCAAGGAACATCTTATTGCCATCAAAAGTTGGGGCACAATAACCTTCCTGGTCAAAAAATCAGGGTTTAATCCTGATGAGATAAAGAACACTTTGCTTTTTTGTGATGAAATGATGTTTGATCCGGTACTGCTTGCAGGTGATGATATTGATCAAAGGGAAGTTTATAATGAACTCCAGGATAGTGACCTCCATTTTGAAGAAATCTTTTCTGAAGACCATCAACAATTTTTAGATCAATATGATTTTAATATCAAACCAGCCACAGATGATCGTCCCTATTTTTACCAGTTTCTCAAACTTACCTCAATTGTTCGGCTGTCCTCTTTTTTCGGAGGTCAATCGGTGCCTTACTTTGAATTGGGATATTTAATTGTAATACTCACTCTTTTATTGGTATTGGTTGCTGGCCTTTTCCTGATCATTCTTCCTTTGTTTAAAATTGGATGGAAGGGCAGTCAAAATATTGGCACATTATTTTACTTTGCAGCTATTGGTGTAGGGTTTTTATTTGTTGAAATGGTGTTGATCCACCGGTTTACCCTTTACTTTGGTAATCCCATTTACTCTACGGCTTTGGTACTTACAACTTTACTGTTTTTTTCTGGAATAGGTAGTTATAGGTCTGAAAGAGTTGCCTCAGAAAAAAAAGGTTTGGTCAAGACCCTTTTCATCATTACAATATTGTTATTGATCTATGCATTTATCCTCACCCCGCTTCTTCAAACTTCCCTGGCATTGATACTGCCCCTTAAGATTCTTATCTTTTTGATGATTATTGCCCCATTGGGATTTTTAATGGGCATGCCATTTCCCATTGCCTTAAAGTTTCAGACTTCCGTTGAAAATATTCCATGGGCCTGGGGTATCAATGGATATTTTTCAGTGGTCAGTACGGTATTGGCAATTGTTTTGTCAGTGGAGTTTGGTTTTTCTTCGGTTATGCTGTTTTCTGCCAGTGCCTATCTTTTAGCACTCTTAACATCTCTCTATTATTTTAAATCTTAATTCACTTACTAAACGGTAGTCAAATAGGTATAACCAAGGTTTTACAAGACTTGCAATGCCGGTATTTGACTGATGTGATCTTCTTTAAATGATGGTGTTTCCATCTTGGTAGAGTTTATTCTATGCTTTTGAACTTTTATCTTGAACTGTGATTCTTCTGATTTCATGACGGACTTTGATTTTCAGGCTTCATATTTTGATGTTTTCTGAGATAATCATCGTAGTTCAGACACATTGGATTTTGAGTTTATCGGTGCTTAAGCTTAGGGTTTGGGTTTGTAATCATAGTTTTCATATAATCATTCAAATCACAGTTCAGACACATTGGGTTTTGAGTTTATCGGTGCTTAAGCTTAGGGTTTGGGTTTGTAATCATAGTTTTCA
>CBDVAV010000838.1:0-2044 GCA_965372055.1 uncultured bacterium
AATACCTCAAAATGACACTTATTAGAATAGTTATACAAATGAGACTAGAATGGTACTTGATTAGCAGTATTGATAGAATCTCCCAATATTGGGACTTGGAATTGTGAAATCATCTGGTGTTGTGCACGGCTTATGGCTCACGGCCGTCTACTCGATTGTGTGTCGTATTTTCAATGATTGTGAAATTTTTCAAGATGCTGTTTAAGCAAATTTTTTCCATAGTCATTGCCATTTGGTGTTCTCACTACAGTATGAATATGCTTTCTACTTGGTTTTGTCCCACCAATAAAAACAGGTGTTTGATGATCAAATTCAATTAGCACTACTGGACTATGAATTCGATAATAAAAAGCACTTGAATCATTATCAGGTCCAACCCATGCAAAGTAAATTTCACTTTCATGCTCTATAATCTCTTCCATTTTGATTTTTGCATGACCTTCTCTTATATTGTCTATATATTCCCTTATCAATAAAATCAATTTTTCTTTTTGCATTTTAGTTAAATCAGCATAGTTGATTCCTGAATAAGGTATTTTTGCATTATCTCTGTAGGATTCCGCCTGATTATGAGCATATTTTTTTTGATCCCATAAAGTCGCTATTTGTTTTTGTTTTTTTGAAAGGGATTGATAAAAACTTAATCCAAGCAGTTCTTCATCCTTGAAAGTACGAATTCCTTTATTTTCACCTTCCTCTATCAATGTGGGTTCAGATCCCATAAAGGTAGGGGTCATTACTACCTGATCTCCTAAAACAAAAAAGTTAACAACGAGGTGGTGCCCATCTATTTGCCAACCCCAAGGTTCTGTATATGAGGGAGCACCCATAAATGTTAACCAATATTTATCATCACCAAGAAATTCTGGTTTACCTGCTAAATAGCCAAGGTAAGCTTCCATCTTCATTATGTTAGATGCTTTCAGGAACCCCTTTTCGCTGAGGCTTTCTTTAAGGATATCAAGAGCTAAAAGTTTCTGCTCTGGTTTAAGTTGGTCAATTCCTATTCCTTTTCTTTTATAGTAATAAGCATCAATGTTTGACCATCTTTGCCATTCTTTATCGTCTACGGGAAAAGTGCAAATTCTTTTTTGTTCAGAATCTAAAGAATTTAGAAAATTCTCTACTGCCTCTTTAATCGGATTTGTGCTAATGCCTGTCCTTTTGATTTGAAATAAGCCTTCATTCAATAGTCCATCCGTTGTAATACCTAAGAATTCTTCCGCTAAAACAACTTCTTCCGCTTTTGAATCAGATTGTTGAACCCTAGCCAACGGGGCAGGTTGAGCGGCCCCTGTACTAATGGTTAATTCTGCCCATGTATCAAGTTGTTCTTTAGTATCTTTTGAGATTAAAAGCATTCTATCGGCTCCTATACCCATCTCCCAATTTTCCCATTCTACCGCACTATGTATGTATCGATAAAATAGAGTGTCCGTTGAATTTAGATCAAAGGACAATGTGGTGGAATAAATACCATTACCTAAGTTTTCTAAATAGAAAATGGAATCCCATTTGAGAGGTTTTAAGCTGCCACTGATGCCAATAGATGATGGATCTTCTATTTTATCAATTATTTGAGAAACATCAAGTTTAAAAGTGACCCTCTTAACGGATTGTTGCTTTTCGCAAGCACAAATAGCCATTAAAGCCAGATATATTAAATAAGGTCTCATTTGGATTTGGTTTTATGACACACAACGATTTTGATAAAAAACGTAGGGAGTAAATAGCACCTTGCTTTACAATGCCTACGAGCCAAGGCCGATCTCTAAGTTAAATTAAACTTGGCGGACTTAATACAAACCGATCAACTTTCGGATTGAAGAAAAGCCCTATGTTTTTTTATCTATTGTGCCTGTTGCACAACTATTCAATAAAGCTAAGGATTGACAAGGGTTACTTTTTCTTATCTTTAAAAGAAACATTTGCTTGGCAAAATGAATTATTAACCCAATCTTTTTCACACTTTACAATTATCTGACCGTTTTTATATTACCATCGCACAACACTACCTGATTTTATAATTCTAGTTACAATATTT
>CBDVAV010000839.1:0-2023 GCA_965372055.1 uncultured bacterium
CATCTTTCCTATAAAGCGATAGGTGGATTTGATCTCTTTTTCAACGTAATAGTCATTGCCCGCTTCATAATAACTGACTAAATTCAGTATCCTGGCGAAACACTGAATATCTTCCCTTACACTCACCCCTTTGATTTCAATGATCCTGCTTAAATATTTACAAGTGAGTTCATAAGATTGGCTGCCAAAATACAAGCATGCTATTTTGTAGTTCAGGATCAAAATATCATAGGTATCCAGCTGGGTAGCATATTCCTGCATTTTTTGTCAATCCCTGGCACAAGTTTTTGACCTTTTGCAAAAGAACCCTCCATAAAATGCTTATTTATCTGGTGTTTGCTGATATAATTGAACAATAAGACCTCAAGGTTTCTCCCCATCTGTAAGCTTGGGTCGTCTGAAAATTTCATCAGTAATGCCAGTACTTTATCGAATTTGGTTTTGTGGTTGATAAGAAAGAGAGCAGCCAAAAGGCTGTTAACACCTTTTAAGTAAGCTGCAGGCCTGGCATATATCAAATTATTTTCCTCGAACAAGTCCACCCATTTTTGGGAATACCTATAACACATCCTGAAATCCTGTATCAAATAATAATACCAAACATGAGAGCGGAACAAGTACAGTTTTTCATAGAAATCCAATTCAGCATAATCAAATTTTGGCATATTGATCTTAAAAAACCTCTGAACCAGATTAAATTCCCTTTGATTTCGGATGTGCCCATTTTGAAGAAAGAGTCCATTTAATTTAAGGGTAAGGTTTGAGAAAACAACCAATCGATTGACTGATTGTTCAGCTTTTGTTGATTCCAGGGCAAGGGATTCTGCAGTTTCATCTACACTTTTATTAATATATTGGAGTTCGGTATTCTTTTCGATATGCAATATCTCCAGGTAGGAAATGTTCATCTTATATTCCTTGGCTTTCTTTTTTGCCCTTTCCAGTGTCTTGAGGCTTTGTTTATAAAGGCCTTTATTATACAGAACTTTGGCGTAATCCATTTGTTCCCTTAACTGTAAATCAATATCGTGCTTGGAATGCAGCATTCTGAGGCAAGCCAATATCTGTTTGTAGAGGTGTACTTTTAAATTGGGAAGTTGGGCTTTATGAACACTTTCTGTTTTGTTCAAAATTATGGATTCATCATACGAATCCATTTTATCCATCACATCAAACAGCCTCACGAACTTAGTTGTCTCAGGATCTTTTATCCGCTTAACAAAAAGTTTAAAATTTCTTTTCTCAGCTTTTGAAAGAGACTTTATAAGACTAAATAATTGATCATGTTGTCGTTTATCTTCCATTTTCCCTATCGGCGAAGCAATCAATATTAAATTTACTCAATTGATCAGGTTTCTTTTAGTGCTTTGCTGATTTTATTGGCTTGTCTGATCAAGGTATTCATTTCTTTATCTTTCCTTTCCTCGATCACTCTTTTAAATTTATTAAGGTTATCAATATAAGATTGAAGGGCAACCAAAATATTATCAGCATTATTAACAAATATAGGTGACCACATTTCAGCCGAACTTTTTGCAAGTCTTACGGTAGATTCAAAACCACCACCTGCCATTTGATAGATGTTCTCTTTGTTTTTCTCAATTTCCAATACTGTTAACCCAAGGGCAAATGATGATATGTGAGAAATGTGCGAAACATAAGCGATGTGCTTGTCATGGTCTGCTGCATCCATGTAAATAGTATTCATACCCAGTTGGTCAAATAATCGAATAATCTTATCCAGCATAATTGGGTTACTTTTTTTGGGATCACAGATGATATTTACCTTATTTTCAAATAGACCAAGGTGGGCTGCTTCGGGTCCCGAAAATTCTGTACCTGCAATAGGGTGTACTGCTACAAATTGTGACCTTTTATGATGTTTGTTTGCAATTTGGCATATGCTCATTTTTGTCGAACCCACATCAAATACCTGGGTTTTGTCAGGAATTATATCCAACACTTTTTTTAATACATCTTCAGCATTATCTATTGGAACGGCCACAATTACAAGGTCAGAAAT
>CBDVAV010000840.1:0-2022 GCA_965372055.1 uncultured bacterium
GGATAGATATGATCAGATATATAAGATTTGCTTTCAATTAAATTGGTAATAAAATCCAAACTATCTTCAGGGAATTCGCTCTTTAAATCTAACGGGCCAGCTCCTATTAATTTAATTGATTGACCCAATTCATTTATTGTTCGATTTATTGAGTCTAATGGAATATCAGTATCTGCCCAAGCTCTAATTAATTTTTCTTTTATTCTCGTAGTGCAACTATCATTATGGCAGGAGCTAATTAATGTAACAAAAACTAATGTGTAAATGCAGTTTGTTATTTTCATAGTTCATCATGTTATGGTGTTTTAAATCATAACGAATATATTAATAACAATATTGTTTAGATAAATATTAAAATTAGAAAAATTCTTAATTTAGAACTCATAAGGAGAAGATCTGTTTTGATAAATGTGTTTAACAGCAAATAGAATAATGGATTTCAATTTTCGAGATTGAGAGTTCTGCTTATTCCATCCTCTCAATATCAGCTCCCAAAGCTCTTAGCCTGCCGTCAATGTCCTGGTAACCCCTGTCAATTTGTTCCACATTGGATATTACACTGGTTCCTTCCGCAGATAAGGCTGCTATTAACAATGACACCCCGGCCCTAATATCAGGGGACGACATCGTTATCCCTCTTAATGGATATTTCCTGTTTAGGCCTATCACGGTAGCCCTGTGAGGGTCACAAAGTATAATCTGTGCCCCCATATCAATCAATTTATCTACAAAGAACAACCGGCTTTCGAACATTTTTTGATGGACAAGTACGGTTCCGTTGGCTTGTGTTGCTACAACCAGTGCGATACTTAGCAGGTCGGGAGTGAAACCTGGCCATGGTGCATCAGCAATGGTAAGGATTGAACCATCAATAAAAGTTTCAATTTTGTAAGAATCCTGAGCTGGAACTACAATGTCATCACCTTTATAGACCAGGTCAATACCCATTTTATTAAAAACATTAGGGATTATGCCAAGGTGCTTTATAGCGGCATCCTTGATGGTAATTTCTGATTTGGTCATTGTCGCCAGCCCAATAAAACTTCCTATTTCAATCATATCAGGAAGCAGGGTATGTTCCGTCCCTGTAAGTCCATCAACACCTTCAATAGTTAACAAATTAGATCCAACACCATTGATCTTTGCACCCATTGCAATCAACATCCTGCACAATTGCTGTATATAAGGCTCGCAGGCGGCATTATATATAGTGGTGGTTCCCTCTGCCAGTACCGATGCCATGATAATATTTGCAGTACCAGTAACAGAAGCTTCTTCGAGCAGGATATCGCAACCTTTTAAATTAGAAGCATTAACACTATAAAAGTTTTCCTCACTATTAAAATTGAACCTTGCCCCCAATTTTTCAAAGCCTATAAAATGGGTATCCAGTCTCCTACGGCCAATTTTATCACCTCCCGGTTTTGGGATTCTCCCAATCCCAAACCGAGCTAATAATGGCCCCAAGATCATAATAGAACCTCTTAGGGTTCCCGCTTTGTTATTAAAATCGGCTGAGTTCAGGTACTCCAGGTCTATATCATCTGCAGTAAATCGATAGGAGCGATCGGAAGGTTTCTCTACCTTGACCCCTAGCTTGTCCACCAAGTCAATGAGATGATTTACATCCTTTATATTCGGGATTTTGTGGATGGTAACGGGTTCAGGTGTAAGCAGTACAGCACTAATAACTTGTAGGGCTTCATTTTTGGCACCTTGTGGAGTGATTGTGCCTTTTAACGTGTTCCCTCCGCAGATCTTGAAGGAGCTCATTTGTCAGTATGTTTAGTACCTTCGTCGTTTATTGTTTCCGGGTCTTTGGCCTCCACTTCCAGATCTCTGACCCCCGTTTCCTGACCTCTGACCCCCGCTTCCTGATCTTTGTCCACTTCCTGATCTCTGGCCTCCGCTTCCGGATTTATAACCTTTTCTGGTTTTGTAGCTAGGCCGACTTCTTTCTTTATACAATGACTCGAATAAATTATGTTCTTTTACTTTTTCAATATCGATATCAAGTTTATT
>CBDVAV010000841.1:0-2019 GCA_965372055.1 uncultured bacterium
GGGGAAGTGAATGGGTTTTATGGGCCTAAAGAACTTGGTGAGGTAGAAAATATTTTGGAGGCCTCAGGAATTGTTGCCAGCAGAAGAAATCCGGAAATGATATGGATACATAATGATAGTGGAGGCGAAGCTGAAATCTACCTTATCGATCAAAAAGGAGTAATAGTTCAGACTGTTAAACTCTCAGGGATAACCTTAAGAGACTGGGAAGATATTGCCATTGGACCAGGGCCAGAAAAAGACCAACCTTATCTTTATTTAGGAGAGATAGGTGACAATAACGCCCAGTTTCAAAAAAAAATTATTTATAGGTTTCCAGAACCGGAATTCAGTAAAGGAAATGCCATAAATACAATTGACAATTTTGATAAAATAGAATTCCAGTACCCTGATGGTAAAAGAGATGCCGAAACCCTGCTTTCAGATCCCATTACAGGTGATCTCTACATAATTTCAAAAAGAGAGGATAATGTACATGTCTACTCCTTACCATATCCACAAGAAATAGATACAATTAATTTAGCTGTATTACATGGAACAATACCATTTCATAATATTACGGGTGGGGATATTTCGGAGGATGGCAGGGAAATTATTATTAAAAATTATGAATCGATATTCTATTGGTTTAGGGAAAAGGATCAATCTATATTTGAGGCATTGTCCCAGCCCAAGAAGATCCTCCCCTACAAACAAGAACCACAAGGGGAAAGCCTGGCATGGATACTGGGTGGGGTTGGGTATTTAACTATCAGTGAAAAAAACGCATTTGACAAAGTAATTCTATATGGTTATTATAAAAGGTAATTTTGAGATACAACTTGCAAAGTGATGGATGAATATAAAAATGATATTTTCAACCATATAATATCTGAAGTAAGAAGGAGATTGTTTGACGAATCATTACCTCGAATAAAAGGATGCCTAGATAAATTATCCGTTGAAGATATATGGTGGAAACCCAATGATAACAGCAATAGTGTTGGGAATCTTATATTGCACTTGTGTGGCAATGTAAGGCAATGGCTATTGTCTGGATTGGGCGGAAATATTGACAATAGGGTGCGTCAAAAGGAATTTGATGAAAAAGGCCCGTTGCCAAAAGAGGCTTTAATTCAAAATCTAGAACAGGTGATGAGAGAAGTTGACAAACTCCTGGACCAGCTGCATCCTGAAACTTTAATTGAGAAAAAAATTGTCCAGGGATTTGAAGAGACAGGAATTAGTATCCTGATCCACGTGATCGAGCACTTTTCCTATCATGTTGGGCAAATAGCCTATATAACAAAAGCTGCCAAGGATATTGAATTAAGATTTTATGGAAATAAAGATTTAGATGTTACCGAGTAATGGAATGCAACAATAATTAAATATTGGTGAATTTGAAACATATTTATCAAGTAGTATCAATTCTGATGATCCATAACTATCTAAATACAAATATTTGAACCTAATTGGATATTATTTATGGTGATATACAATGTAACTGTAGGCATTGACAGGGATGTAGAACAAGAATGGTTGCAGTGGATGAAAACCAAACAAATCCCCGATGTATTAGCGACCGGATTATTTACTGATAGCATGATTTTCAGGGTAATGAGTGGTGATATGGAAAATATTTCTTACTCAATACAATACTATGCCGAGTCACTTGGGGACGTAGAACGATATTTGACAGAATTTGCCCCAAAATTAGTTGAAGAGCATAACTTGAGATATAAAGATAAACACGTGGCCTTCAGAACAATATTGGAACAAATTAGTTAATTTTTAAAATCTTCTGTCCGTTTAGAATAACCTGGATAAAACTGCATTTAGGCGAATTATAAATTCACCTAAATTCTGGATACTTTCCAGATACTTTATGAATATATATTATAGTTGAGGGCATGCTTGGGACTCCCCTTTTCAATCACTGATTTTTTCTCAACAACTTTCTTTTCAGGGGATTCATATTTTTTGAAAACATAATTCTTCCTTACATGATCCTGTGTAAATATGAGAACCATTACAAAT
>CBDVAV010000842.1:0-2010 GCA_965372055.1 uncultured bacterium
TTCTTGAATCAGTACTTCAAGATTTTACTGCCCATATTAACCAATTGAAGTAATTATTTATAAAGAGAAACTGACGATAATCATAGCTTTTTCAAATTTGTTTAACTAATTTTTATTCTCGTTAATCAAATCTCAACCCAATGAAAAAAGTAATCTGCGCCGGGATAATGGTATTCATATCGGCCATCAGCATTGCGCAAGAACCAAAGAAAACCCACGATTATAAAGTCTTTGGAGAAAGAATTGCCCAAGCCATTTTCTCAGATTTAAGTGGCGAAATATATGGCAATGGAACCATTAAGTTGCCTGATGTGGGAGCAGGCAGGAACAGTACCACAGGGTACCTGGTTAAAAATAAAGCACTGGAGTCCCTGGCCAATACTTTAGGTATCACAGTGGATGAATTGAAGGAACGCCGAAAAACCAGAAGAAGGGAAATCCCCTATGAACTGACTTTCATTAAAATGAAATACAATTTTGGCATTACCGACTGGGACCATGTTATTCTGGAAAATGTTTATTTGGAAGAAAAGCCAAGTGAGGTAATCAAAACAGCCGACATTATCCTGGAAGTTAAACAGGCACTTAAGAAAATAAATATTGTTTTGGAAAATTGCATTCAAACTGATACGGAATGGCTTATAGGAGACCGGATTTATGCTACTGGAACCAAGGAAAAAATTATGGCTGATACCAGGAAAGCCAGTGATCTCTTGTCGAATTTATCTGAACCGCAAATAAAAGAAAGTGTCTTGGATATAAATGGCCGCTGGTCGAGCAAAAAAGCAATTGTTTCTTATGACAATTATCCTGAAAAAATAATTTTGGAAGATGATGATTTAAAATGGACTGAATTGAGAAAGCTGGATTTCATGCTCCTCAACAACGGAAAGTTGAGCATCGGGGTATTTCTAGTTAAAAAAGATAATTACAATGCCTATAGTAATAAATGGAGTTATCGCAACAAGTCGAAAACTATTCTGTTTTCCAGCGACGAACCAGGAATTTATGAATCCAAGACAGTTGCAGTAAAATCACTGACTGATCGGGAGATGGTTGTTGAATACAGTGACATGGGTGTTACTACCACTTATTTTCTCAATTATAGTACGCCAGGAAGAAAAGAGCTGACAGCATCAGAACTTAAAAACAGTAAGTGGCATAAGCTTTACCTTAGTAAGATTGATTTAACCATGGGAGCCAAATCCTCTAAAATGAAAGATCACGTTTATAAAGGGTTGGCAATTTATAAAAGCGGAAAATTTGAGGAAATAAATTTGAAATATGAGAACCCGATTGATTTTACCAAATCCAGGGAACCGCTGTATATCTATAGCGATGAATACCTTGGTGCAGAAAAAACAGATGGATCTGCAGTTTCCTTTATTGATAAAGATGAACTCAATGGCTTGATCATCGAAGATGAACTCTGGTTGCCAAAGATCATCAAAAACAAAGTTAAATGGGCTTTGGTATCAGTACAAGGCCCAATAAGCAGTTTTACAATTTATGAAGTCCCCACATCTTCAAAACTGCAAACGGTGGGTAATGTTCCCCAACCGGAACCAAATCCTGAAGAGAACAGGAAACTATACTTGCAACGGTATGATGGGAAGCTTTATCAAAACATAATGGTAGGATTCCGAAAGAAAGTCGGTGAACTGGTTCTTGAATGCAAAGAATTGTCTGACAAAATAAAAAACAAGGAAAAAGGTTATGGAGCTTCTAACCAGGACAGGATAGCCTTGGAATTTAATCAATGGTTCAAGGAAAATAACCCGGAGGCTTTTAACAAAAGCTTAATTACAATGGATTGATTATAATTGCTAATCTGCCTTTTTTGTTAAATATCTAGTCCTGAGTATCTAGAGATCGGAAAACTATTTAATCAAAAATTTTGATGAATAATATTTATCATTGATTTGTACAACTACAATATATAACCCAGCTTTCATTTTATCCCTTTCCAATAATAAATATTCATTCTCAATACTTTCTTGGGCGAATATC
>CBDVAV010000843.1:0-1991 GCA_965372055.1 uncultured bacterium
CATTTTTATTACCTTTAATTTGTTGGCGATAAAGGATGTTTTCACCTTCCTTTAGATGTCGTGTTCCAACGCAGCTAAATAGAAGAAATGCAAACGGGCAAAGAAGCAATAACCACCCCCATAACCTATCTTTAATAATGCTCCCACTAGCTTCCAAAGAGAAAATAAGATTCATTAAATCGTTGCAATTAAAGAAAAACAGACAGAAAGATCAATCATTTTTAGTTGAAGGGTCAAAAAGTGTAATTGAACTACTTCAATCTAATTTTATTGTAACTGATATTTTGGTTTCAAAGTTATTCCATCAAACTCATTTTACTTTATTGGAACCGTATTTATCTCGTATATATACGATAAAAACTGATACCCTTGATAAGCTTGGAAGTTTTAAAACCAATAATGCTGCCATTGCAGTGGCAAAAATCAAACCTAACCTGCCATTGGAAATTGGCAAGAATGAGTTTGCCCTGGCTTTAGATACTATAAAAGACCCTGGTAACCTCGGTTCCATGATCCGTATTGCCGACTGGTATGGTATTTCGAAAATAATCGCATCCTTGACCACCGCGAATATTTACAATCCTAAGGTGATCGCTGCAACAATGGGTTCTTTTACAAGAGTGAAAGTGTTCTACACTAATCTTTTAGAATATATCAAAGAGGTAAATGTAGAGGTACATGGTGCTTTTTTGCAGGGAAAAAACCTGCACGAGGTCAAATTTGGCAAAGAAGGTTTGATTGTGATTGGAAATGAATCAGCAGGTATTTCGCCAGAGATTGAGCAACATATACAGAATAAAATTACAGTCCCCAGGTTTGGGGGCGCCGAATCCCTTAACGCTGCCATGTCAACAGCAGTGATCTGTGATAACCTTAGGAGATATCAAGGCTCTGATTTTCCTTCATTTGCCAGGTAATGGTTTATAATATTTGTTATATCCTCAACCGCTATCCCTTTGGCAAGGATCTTTTTTGCTTTGTCGAGGACAAATATTTTTGGTGTTGACTGGATATCATATTCATAACGGAAATTGCTTTTCACGTAAGGATCAGCCCCATTAATACATGTCAAGTTATATTCTTTTATGAATTTCTTCCATTTGTCAATTTCTGTAGTGATGCTAATGGCCACAACTTCTGCCCCTTTTGATTTTAGTTCAGGATAAGCATCAACCAAAACAGGGGTTTTCTTTTTGCAATGTCCACAATCAGGATCATAGAAATATAATACAGTGAATTTTGAATCTAATGATTTGATATCAAATTTATTTAACGAAGTATCCATTATTTGCAGGGGTGGAGCTGGTTTTCCTATAAGAATGGGTTTTAATTCATTTGCCCTTTTTCTCATTTTGGACAGCAGTTCGTTGTCAACCCAATCGGCCTTGCCGTTCAAGTAGTAGTTTTCTACTAAATGAACAAACACTTTATCTATTCCCAATTTCTTTGATTGTTCATAATGATTTGAAAGTGTTACCAATAAGTATCTAAATACCGAGGGGTTGTTTTCTGTCCGAGTTAACAATTTATCTACAGATTTAATTATGGAATCAGGGACAGGGGCGGTTACATTCTCCAGATAATCCAGGATCTTGCCATGATAGATAGGTGATCTCAATAATCCTTTATTACCAATATTGAAATTGTCAAAAAAATGGTCTTTATAATAGAAATATTTAACTGCTGGATCTTCGTTTTCCTTGATCTCGTCTGGAATTTTTGGTTTTAACATTGCAGTAAACAATGTTCCTGTATAACTCCCATTGTTTTCTGCTGCCATTGCTTTCTGCTTTTTTTCAATTTCCTTATTCAACTCGACTAACTGTTGTTTGAAATTGTCTTTTTCAGTTTCACCGAGGCCATTGTTCTTTAGTTTCTCATTAATCTCTTTCATTTGCTTTTGTCTGACCAATGAAAATTTTTGCAATTGATTGAAAGCAACATTGTCACTAGAAACTGATATTTGAATGTTTTCTACATAACCGTGCCAA
>CBDVAV010000844.1:0-1956 GCA_965372055.1 uncultured bacterium
TTTCAATTGACCAGTGAGATCATTTGAGGCACCAGAAACAGGATTAAAAAAGATTTTGAATTCTGTATTGTCAATTTTATCTGCCAAAAAAATAAAGCTAATGGGAGTGAATTGGGTCAATAATCCATTAAATTTCTCTGCCATTATGGAATCTTCCTGTTTGACAAATCCATTAACCTGACCGGTCCAATTGCCAACTACATCTTCAGAATATTGGTTTAGGGAGAAGAGGATCGCATCTAGCTGTTTTTCATAAATATCCCCGATCATTTCTTCCTCTTCACTTAGGGAAGTGATCTCGAATACCGAATAAAAAACAGCCGGTAATACTAGAATCAGTATCAGGATGACAGTAATCCTTCTGGTTGAATTTCGCATGGCAGACTCCTGGTTTTAAGGTACGCTAAATAAAGATAATTGGTTTTTGATAGAATTAATCTCTATCAAAGGGAACTCTTCTAAAGTTGCATAAAATACCGCAGCATTTTATTCCTGGTTTGTTGGTTGGGTATTTCTCCAAATCCTGCCTGCATGTTGTCGACGAGATGATGTGGTTTGGAGGTGCCGGGAATAACACAATTGACAGCTTCATGGCCAAGGATAAATTTTAGAAAAAATTGCCCCCAGCTATTGATGTCCGACTCCTTTGCCCACGGGGGTAGGTCTTTGCCCTTGGTCTTTGCAAAAAGTGATCCGCCCTCGTAAGGCCTGTTGATGATAACAGCCACTCCATTGTCCCTGGCTGTAAATAAAAGGCTTTTTTCAGCATTCCTGGAAGTGATGGAATAGTTGAACTGCACAAAGTCGATATTTTCAGTTTCGATAATTCTTCTTAATCTTTCATGTGATGAGTCGGTATAATGGGTTACCCCAAGGTATTTGATTCTTCCTTGTTCTTTCCATTCCCTTAATGTATTTAAATGTGTTTGCAAGTCCACCAGGTTGTGGATTTGCATTAAATCCATTTTTCTCCTTTTCATTTTACTCATAGAGGACCTCATTTGATTTATACCCCTTTCTTTTCCACTAATCCATACCTTAGTGGCATAGAAGAATTTATCCCGGATCTTAAGTTCTTCGGTCAGGTCACCCACGACCTTTTCGGCACTTCCATACATTGGGGAAGAATCTATCAGCTTACCTCCTTTTTCAATCATTTTTAAAAGGACCTGCTTGAGGGGATCCCGGTCGCTTTTGGATGAACCTACATCAAACTGAATCCAGGTACCCAAACCCACTATTGGCAACATCTCTCTGGAGGAAGGGATTTTCCTTGAAAGCATAATTTTTTCAAAATTGCTTAATACCAGTGAAGGGTTGGCAACGCAAGCCAATCCCGAAATCCCAATCAGGTTAAGAGCATTTCGCCTGGTAATGTATCCATTCATAATTATTTTACTTATTCAAATTTACAACTACTGGAGTAACAGGATATGACTTTATTGGATTTTCATCATTTATAACCCTTTTATACTTTTTACCCATAACAAATCCGGTTATTGCCCAAGCCCCTGCAAGAGGGATAGCTACTACTGCAATGGCGGACAAGCTAAAGCCAAAAGATACTAAACCTGCGAAGGCCCATCCTGTAATTGCATCACTCCCACGGTAAATTGTTGTATCGATAAAATTTTTGGACTTGTACCTTTCTTCCCGCTTTGTTACTGTAAATAACATTTCCCGACCAGGCTTTAACAAAGAAAAATTACCTGCCCTGTGGATTACCTGGATAATAATTATAATTGGCAATATAGCTGCTAAACTTAATGAGAAAAACCCAATCATTACCAATAATGGAATCACTGCCAGGATGATGGCCATCCCAAACCTATCAATTAAGCGACCCGTGAACAATAACTGTGTGGTAATAGCAAGGAAATTGGTTACCAAATCTATACTTCCAAATAGTCGGGTCCGGATCGAGGAATCAGCAATTGCCCGGTCTATTATATGTGC
>CBDVAV010000845.1:0-1956 GCA_965372055.1 uncultured bacterium
AGAAGATGATAAAGAAAATCTATGGGTTGGAACCTCCGGTGGTGGATTAGACTATTTCGATTTCAAAAATGAAACAGTTCAACATTATATGCACTCCCCTGACGATCCTGGTTCAATTGGTGATAATGCCGTGCGTAGCATATTAGAAGATAGCAATGGTAATCTATGGTTCGGTACATTTGGAGGAGGGTTAAACCTTTTTGATCCCCAAAATAATTCATTCAAACGATTTACATATTCCCCACGTGATTTAACATCTATAAGCAGTAATGATGTTTTTTGCCTAGGAGAAGACAAAAATGGCAATTTATGGGCTGGAACATTCGGAGATGGCTTAAACCTATTTGATTATAGCTCTCAAACATTTAAGAGATACCAAAACCAGGTTAATGAGCCAAACTCTTTGATAAGTAATTGGGTTTGGGTTATTTATGAAGACAGTAAAAACAATTTATGGATAGGGACTTCGGAAGGTTTGGATTTATTTGATCGCGTAAATCAATCTTTTCAGCACTTCGTAAATTCTGAGAATGATAAGTCATCACTGAGTGAAAATTTCGTCAAGGATATTTATGAAGACAGTAAAGGCAATTTATGGATTGGCACATTTAGCGGTTTAAATTTATTTGATTACGAGAATCAAAGTTTTAAAAGGTATACTGTAAAAGATGGATTATCAAACAACGTTATTTATGGTATCCTGGAAGATAATGATGCCAATTTGTGGATCAGTACCAATAAAGGCATAAACAAATTTAACCCCGAAAAGGAGGAGTTTACATGGTATCAGAAAAATGACGGTTTGCAAAGCAACGAGTTTAACACTGGTTCATCTCACAAAGGAAAATCAGGGAAGATGTATTTTGGCGGGGTAAATGGATTCAATGTGTTTTATCCTGATAGTATTCACCCAAATGAATTTATACCTCCGATTGTATTTACTGATTTTCTTTTGTTCAATAAACCTGTCAACATAAGCGATACCACGGTTTTGCAAAAAAGCTTGGATTTTACCAAGGACATCACTTTGGATTATGATGACTACATTTTTTCCTTTGAGTTTACTGCATTGAACTATAGCCATCCTGAAAAAAATAAGTTTGCTTATATGCTGGAGGGGTTTAATGATGATTGGACTTATACAGATTCTAAATATCGCAGGGCAAGCTATACCAATATTCCACCCGGTGAATATGTCTTTAAAGTTAAAGCTTCCAATGATGAGGATTACTGGAACGAAGAGGGCATCAGCGTTAACGTGATAATCCTGCCTCCCTGGTGGGAAACATGGTGGGCAAAATCACTATGGACATTTCTAATTGCAGGCAGCATAATTTCATTTTATTATGTTCGTACCTCTATCCTCAAGCGCCAAAAAACGGAGCTTGAGCACCAGGTGCGGGAACGTACCAGTGAGATCGAGAATCAAAAAGAGGAAATACAAAGCCAGAACGAAGTGCTGGAAGAACTAAACCGGGAAAAAGACGGGATGATCAACATCGTCGCCCATGACCTCAATTCGCCATTGAACAGGATAAAAGGGTTTATGCAGTTGATGCCCATGGTGGGAGAGCTAAACCCTGAACAAAATGACTACCTGGCCAAAGTTGACGGCATCATTAAACAAGGATCGCATTTGATCAGGGATTTGCTGGATGTGCATGCTTTTGAATTTAAAGACACTGGACTGGAAACCGAGTCAATCGTCTTGGATGAGCTAATTCCAACCTGGCTGGAAAGCTATGCCCAGGAATTTTCCAGGAAAGAACAAATAATGCATACCAAAATAAAAAACAAAGGCCTGCAACTGACCACCAGCAAAGATCTTCTACTACGCATTTTGGACAATATATTAACCAACTCCCTCAAGTTTTCAGAAAAAGGGAAAAATATTTACCTCGAAATATGGAAGGATGATAACAAAATAAAATTCTCCATTCGGGACGAGGGCCCCGG
>CBDVAV010000846.1:0-1953 GCA_965372055.1 uncultured bacterium
AAAAAAAGTAGCTGCCTTCCTCCAGTTCCTGGTTCAGGTAATCGAGGCTATGAAAGATCAGGCTGACAGGCGTGTCACAGGCATCGGTTTTGCGAATTTTCCGCCTGATTTTTTTGCCGGTTCCCGGTTTTACTTTTCGCTCATCTTTCACTACCACCAAAAGATCATAATCTGATTGATACTCGTAAGTGATACCGTCTTCAACGTAGCTGTCCTCTACCCACTGGTTCCTCGCGTAACTCCCGAAAAGGATGATCATTTCAGGGGCAATCATCTCTGTAATTTTGGTGGTTATAATCTGAAGCTCTTCCTGTTTTTCTTGGGGGAGATATGTTAAAGCTGTTTGCAAAATCCTGTTTGATGATTTTTTTGCAAAATAGTGATTTTTTTGATGGAGGTTACAGTTTCGGGTTTTGGGTTTTGGGTTTCGGATTGAAAGTACGCAAAATTCAAAACCCGAAACCCGAGACTCAAAACTCGTACGCCCTTTGGCCTGGTTGGAAGATTCATCCGCCTTCAGGTGGACTTGAGTTAGCAGGGGTTATTCAATTATGAGTTTAAAGTGCTTGCCTAGTCCAGCTTCCACAATTTTTCGAAATGTAGAAAGCTCAATGTCTGTTCGGTTGTTCTCAAGTCTTGAAATATAGAACCGGGATGTTCCGCTCCTTTGGGCAAGTTGCTCCTGGGTCAATCCGGCCTTTATTCTTGCGGATCTGATCAAATTGCCAAATTTCTCCGAATTGGACAGCTCGGCGGGGTCGCTTAGCCTGTAAAGTTCATCCGGACTCAATTCGTAGGGATGAATTTCTTCATTTCCATCTTCAGAGACCAGGGAAACAGGGATATTGGCCCATGATAAGGTAAAGTTTCTTAAGTGTACTTTTTTAAATTCTTTTGCAGTCAAAAGAGGATATTCGATATCATCTTTACCAATTTTCCACTTTGAAAAAATCTTCTCAAAGTCAAGGATTCTGTATTCCCCGTTGTTAAACATGCATTGGATATTTAATCCGTCAATTTTCTGGATTTTAATAATTCGTGGAATTCTTAATTTTTTTCTCATTGCCTTGGGTTCAAACGATAATGAGCAAAGTTGGTAAAAAATGTTGTCTAGTACGACAACAAATCTATTGGAGATTGAGTTCGGAAACAAGCATATTTGGCCATTTCTTGTGTTTCTTCATCACCTCATTATGGGCAATGAGATTCGAGGGATTTTGCGATTCTTTTTCAGCATTTAAAAGTTCTTCTTTTTCTTCTTCAGTCAGGGATTTCCACAAATCGCCTGGTTTGGACACTTCTCTCTGCTCGAGTATATCATGAACCACCGATAGTAGTCCCTCATCCTGACTGCTATCAATAAGCTTATGAAGGTTAGTCTTTAGTTCTGCGACCGTTAACTGATTATAATAATATACCAAATTGCGAAAGCGGTTATGTCAGCCATGTGAGGCTTTTGTTTAATAGGTTTAGTATTCAATGATTCTTCGGATAATCGGAAAGGGATTTCACTCCTTCTATTTGTTTTTGATGTCTTTCTAAATGGAATCTCAAGAACTGCAATCGTTGATTGACATTCATCGGGCCAGAAATAGGGTGTGGGTAAATGGCAGTTTCTGGATTGATCCCTACCATATAGGATTGCAGAAATGTCAAAATATTTTGGCAGTTTTCAAGACTGCTTATCCAATAGAATATTGAACCACCCCATCTGGGCTTGGCCACGTCTGGGACTATTTCTTTAGGTTGCCAGGTTCTCTCAACAATTTGTTCAATAGCCAGTCCATCATTAGTGGATTTGCCAGTCCAAATTGGCCGGTTATTTTTTATTCCTTCAATTGCACTGAACATTCCACAAACACCAATTTGCTCTGCCCATACCAAATGTTCAGTAATCTCAAGAATTGACCATTCCTCAATAGAAGGTTTGAAATTTATTTGTTCTGCAGTAAG
>CBDVAV010000847.1:0-1948 GCA_965372055.1 uncultured bacterium
AGGCATACATTAATTCATCAAAACCATCTATCGTGACAACGAAATCATTTTCAGTGAGAAGTCCATCTATTTTTGAATTTATTTCCTTTACATTTCTTATACACCAATAAATCTCCTTTCGGTTTTCCGATTTTATATCTTTTAAATAGTCCATTAAACTTCCATCATTGCCACCATATCCAATAACCAACAAATTAAAATTCTTAAGGATTGGAGCTAACGCCCTTTCCCATTCATTTTTCAGTGTTTGCGTTTCATTCTCATCATTAAAAGGATGCAAAAACAAATCCCTATGAACTTTAATTATTGTTGGTCTTTCAGTTCTTGAAGAAATAAACTCAGCAAGGGTTTCGTGTCCTGCTATAAAAGGCTTTGTTGAGGTATACATTCTAATGGCATCTTCAATTAAATAATCAAAATTGGTTGTTATCACAAAATTGTGCTTTTCATTAGCAAGTATTTGAGCAAGAATAACGTACCCCAAACCAGGTTCGGTTTTTTCCATCATTTTCTTAAACTCATCGTATCCAATTTGGGGAGATATCTCATATCGCTTTCTATATAAGTTTGGATAAAATTCCCCTATTCTTTCTTCGTCAAAACTTATTTCTTTTTCCCATTTTGATAGTTCATCATTTTCTAAGTCTTCTTTTAAATCACTATACCAACCCAAGGATAGTTCCCAACCTGTTTTTATCCCTGAACTTTTTGATGCCCCTGCCCCAATTAAAAAACAAAAACGACTTTCTTCACTAGCAAGCCTTTTAATATCTTTAAACATCTTAACAAGGCGCTTTTGACTAATTTTCTTTGGTTGCTTTTGACGACTCATTGTAGTTATTTAATTCGGAATTGTTCTTTTTTAATTATGTGCAACTGTCATGTAAACGATGCTTATGCAATGTAGGGGATAAGTTGCTGATTGTCAATGTAGTATAAATACCCGTAGTAACTGCGGTAAATACGTATAAAGGTGGCTTATACTTACTCTACTGCTCTGTTTTTTAAAAGCAAATTTTTTTAGTTGGTGGTTGGTTGGTGCTATATTTATTACCATTCCAGATCATTGGCGATGGCTTAATCTTCTCTCCTCAGTTGCACATGGCCACTAACATATTCCAATAGTTCGCATGGGTTTGCTTCTATGGCCAGGGCAATTAAGTAAAGTTCATCTGCTCGAAGTTGGGCAGTTGGGTTATTTGAAAGTTCGCTTAATCGGGTTAATGACTTTTACTCATTGATTATTATTACCTTTGGTGGACACAAGTAATTCTCTAACATCTACGTCTAAAACTTCTGCGATTCTTCTTAAAACTGACACACTCGGCTGAGCTTTATTATTACAATAGTTTGTTACTACAACATAACTCTTCTCAATTTTTTCAGCTAACCAGGTTTGTGTTCGACCCTGCGCCTTTAGAACCTCTTTTATCCTATTCATAATACTGTGTGATACACAATTATCAGTAAACCATTTAGAAATCTATAACCTCCTGATGCTTTATTTTTGAATATGTTAAAATATAATACAAAAGGTTATTGTAAAATATTATAATATGATATATATTTGTATTGAAATACAATATATAATCAGTGATATGAGCCGCACATATACCAAATCAAATCTTTCTCAACTATCATGAAAGCACAAATCGAAGCCGATAACCTGCCGATGTTCAAATTGTCGTCCAACCAGGATTTGATCTTGTTCCTGATCAAGAAAGAGTTGCAGGGCACCAAGTTTATCAATGAGCTGGACAAGATAGGTTTCGACTCCTCACTTTTCTGTATTGACCTGGGCACGGTGATCCTGTCACTGATGGGGATTCAAAACCGCACCGATGAATTGTTTGAGTGGTATGACAAGACCTTGGATTCATACGCTTCAAAGGTTAATCTATGGAACAACTCCACCACCCAGGAATTGACTTTGGATTTTTACCTGGAG
>CBDVAV010000848.1:0-1938 GCA_965372055.1 uncultured bacterium
CAGTCAATACCATTTTCACTCAAGGCATGACCAATGACTCTGTGCCTATTCAGGTCTGTACCTGAATAGACCATTTCCCATTTCCCTCCAACTATCCTTACATCTGCAGTCACAGATGTCGCTTCGTCCCACGTATTATTCCCACCAGGTTCAAGTACAGGGTCACTAAATTCGAATTCCCCATTAGTCTCTGGTAAATTGTGCTTATTCCAAATTAAACCATCTGATGAAGTTGCCATCCCGATACTGCTACTTCTATTAAAAATGCTTGGAGAAGAACTGTCATATGCCTCATAGTACAAATAATATTTTCCTTCATGATATACAATATCATTAGGATGTAATTGACCAGAATCCCAGTCTGTTCCGTTGCTATTGTCCTCAAGGCCCATTACTGGTTCGATTTTCCAACTGCCATTAATGCTTTTGGCGGAAGCTCTTTCAATTGCCAGTGGGTTGTCCAGCGTATCTTTTACGATATAATATAATTGCCATTCATTATCAATTATTACAGGAATAGACCACAGGATACATTGACCTTTTTGATTGATGGCTTTTTCAATCGTGAGAATTGGATCAAGATTCTTTTTCCATTGATATCCATTATCTGATAGTGCCAAATAAGTAGCAAAATCCTTATGATTAGAGCCTTTGGAGTAAATCATGTAATACATGTTTTGATGGAAAACTACCTTGGGAAAAAATGAGGCAATTCCAGCTTCTTCCGCAATGATAGGAGTTTCTAAAAGTCTGTAAGTAGTTGCCTTATCTTGGGCACCGGTCAAATTAAAACTTAGAACAACAAACAGCAATAATAAATTTGGAAGGGTTTTCATTGATATAGGTTAGGTTATTAACGTGTCATAAATTGATTCAAAAGTCTTTGCAAAGTACTTGAACTGGAGTTTCGATTAATATTCCATTAGCTTCTGAAGCAGATAATGATTCACAAAGTTGCTCCAATGCATCATGGTCTTCTTCCAAAAATCCTGACATATAGAGTTCTACAAATTCATGGGCGAGTTCCATGGGTCTTGAATTATTCACCAACATCTCTTTTTGCCAATTGCTAAATGAATATCTCGGGGCCTCAAATTCCAGGAAAGCTGCCGAGGTAAAATCCCAATGTCTGAGATCTTTAAAATAAGTAAGGAAACCTTTAGTGGAAGCTAAATTTGTAACAGCACTATGGTCCAATGCGGTAGGTGATTCATCATACTTTTTAACAATAGCTGGATCCTCGGCTAAGTATGCAAAGGGGATTCCGATTTCAGATAGGCTCATATCCAGATTGTCTGTCAAATATTTCGCTCCACTATCCCAACCGTCCCAACCATCAAGGCTGAGCAACGCCTGGACTGGTCGTACCTTTTCATGGAAAAGTGTAATACAAGTGCCACACAAACTATAACCTATCAAGCCGACTTTGGATTTGTCTATCTTATACTCATTTTCAGCTTTTTCTAATACTATCTCCATTACATCCAGGTATTCGGTGATTACATGCTTTGGATTTGGGCTGATCCGAACTATACTTGGTGCTGAACCAACTATGAATCCATGACTGGCCATGTACTCCGCTAAAATGAAATGCTCCATCAATGAACCTGATCTACCGGAAGCAATAATGATTAATGGAAATATTTCAGTTTTTTGGGGAGCATCAATATAGGCAGCAGTTTTAAGTTTGGTTAATTCATCAAACTTTTCCGGGTCAACACCTTTGTTCAAAGCTTCAATGCGAAAGCCCGAAAATGAAGTATCAATAGTGGTTTTATTCTTTGGAATATCCATTCTGTCCCATGCTTTTAAGTCTATGTAATCCCTGATTGTCATTTTGGTTTGGGAATTTTCTTCGATGGGATACCAAAACCCTATTTGTAACGAACCATGAATTGATAGATTAGAATGTTGCTTAATGTCGATAAAATTATTGCT
>CBDVAV010000849.1:0-1938 GCA_965372055.1 uncultured bacterium
GGTAGCCTTCATTGATAGGATGTTGGCGTATAATTGAAAAGATAAATTCTGTTCCCAGGCCAACTGCATAGGACACAATGATTATTGGAATTGTCAATTTAAGCCCCAAAAATATTTTGGGCCAAAATTCCATATTTGGTTCACCAGTTGCCACATAGTGTTGGTGACCCACATTCCAGATTCCAAATAACAAACAGGGAACCATGGCAATGATCACCGTTATCATTAAGCGTTTCAAATCAATGGCATCACGAACCTGGACCCCTTTTGAAGCGGTTGTTTGCTTTGGTGAAAACAGGAAGGTCTCATTGGCCTCCCATATATAAAAGTATCGTTCAAGTTTTCCACCTTTTTCAAAGTGGTGTTTATACTTATCCAGTGTATTTCTGATAAATTTCATTAACTGATCAGCCGTTTTTTATTAGGTCAAGTCCCTCACGTAAAATATCCTGTACATTGTGCTTTGAAACATCCACGAATTCACATAAGGCCAGGTCTTCCTCTATTACTTCGTATATCCCTAATGCTTCCATATCATCATAATCTTCGGCCATAATTGCCTTTAGCAGATAGGTTGGTAGAATATCCATTGGGATAACCTGCTCGAAAATTCCAGTTTGTACAAATGGCCGTGGCTCCCCTCTCATATTGGTGTCAAGGGCATATTCCTTACTTTTATTAAGGAATGATAATAAACCAATAGCCCGATGGAAGCTCAATTTTTTGAAAGTTGGTTTAATCCATCCGAACATTTCATAGTAATCGCCTTCTGGGATTACTGAAACAAGATGATCAAAATATCCCAGGTAGCCATTCTTCTCAACTCGTTGGCCAGTCAAAACATTTCCTGAAACAACCCTGACATGGTCGTTTTTCAAATTATTTTCCAGAAATTTATCTACACAAGCCCCTTCATGGGTTTTATAATATTGGGGTGTTGCTATTTCCGAACCGCTAACTGCAATTATTTTTGACGAATCATAAACTCCATTGGTAAATAATTTTCCTATTTGTATTACACCATATGGATTGATTGTCCATACGATTTCACCTTTATTTATTGGGTTCAAGTGATGGATTTGAACTCCGACGTTTCCTGCCGGATGTGGCCCTTTAAATTTATTCAATTGGACACCCTCTGCCTGGGCAAAAATCTTTGAAAACTCAGAGTCAACATTAATATTGAGATGAATCGTGGCACCTTGTGCCAGCTTTTTCAAAATGTTTAATCCAGTTTGAAAATGATGCTCTTCCCCATCAAAAATAAAATCGTAATCGGGAGCCAATGGATGGCTGTCAAATGCAGAAATGAAAATTGCCTTTGGGTGTACTGAAGGATCTGCTAATGTACCATATGGCCTTTGTACAATTTTGGGCCATACACCAGAATTGGTTAGGTTATCAATAGCCTCTTTTCTGCGCAGATTGGTAATTTCTGTTACTGAATATTTTTTAAAACTCTCATATTCAACCTGGGAATCTGCAAGGATCTTGATCTCCAATAATTTTCGCTTTTCCCCACGGATTATTTCTATTACTTCCCCACTCACCGGAGCCACAAAATTTATTCCCTCATGGGCTTTATCAAATAAAATCGGAGTGCCAGCTTTAACATTGTCACCAACATTCACCAATAATTTTGGCCTCTCCAATCCATAAAAATCCGTGGGCTTAAAGGCAAAGGTTTCAGGTTGATTGGCATTGCCAATATTTTTGCTTGCTTTCCCTGCCAGTTTTATGTCAAATCCTTTCTTTAGGTTAATTAATTGAGGCATATTCTACGGTAACAACTAATAGGTTATTTCCTTTGAGACGTGGCAAAATTAACAAAATTTTAAACAATTAAAATTGGATGTAAGAATAATAAAACAAGTGAATATTTTAGTTATTATTTGATCAAAATTGGAGGATTGATAACAAATTGAGGCCAGAGTACCT
>CBDVAV010000850.1:0-1937 GCA_965372055.1 uncultured bacterium
GCATTACCTCCAGATAAGCCTATTTTCAACAGGTACAGTTCTTCCCTATTGCTGGCTTTTGATGGAATGCCACAATTAATGAATCCCGTGGAAGGAGCATCATTGTTTGAATTGAGAACATATGAAGGCTATTCGGAAGATGCCGTTAGGCGCAAAATCGAAATGTTCAATAAAGATGAAATTCCGACTTTTTTGAAAACAAACCTGCACCCTGTATTTTTTGGTGAGATGATTGTTGGCCCCTACCGTCCTTGCCTGACCTATATGCTGAACTTTAAGGATATGGATGAGCATGATGCCAGTTGGAAAAGTTTTTCCGTCCATCCTGATTGGTTGGCCATGAGAGGTAAGGCGGAATACGCCAATACCGTATCAAATATCAGAAAGGTATTTTTAAAGCCTGCGTAATCCCTTTGATTCCAGTCAGCATTAAATGAACGTTACTACACCTTAATAGTGCAGTTTGAAAGTTAAATGCTGTTGATTAACTTTATTGTAATGTAGGTATCTAGATACACTCCAATTTCTTAAATAATGAAAAATATACTCTTTAATTTCTTAGTTGTGGCACTGTTGCAGCAGGCAAATGCCCAACATCATATTATTCCCACACCAATAAGTTATGAAACTACAAACACGACATTTTTATTTGACAATCAGGTAAGCCTGGATATCCAGTCGGATGATGCACAAGTGAAACAGTATGCCATGTTATTTCAGGAATTATTGAAAAATGGCGGCATAGATATACCAATGAAACAGGTGGCTGATCCGAATGGGGCAAACAAGGCCATCATTGTATCGCTTTTTAAAAATAATGAGGCCGAGTTAGGAAGCGAGGGTTATACCCTGGAGGTGAGTCAAAATACTGTAATGCTAGTTGCAAATGAAGCCGCTGGTGTTTTTAATGGTTTTCAGACTTTGCGGCAATTGTTGCCACCGGATTTTGAAGCTGTTGATAACCACGCTACCAGCCCAGTGAAGATTATGGGTTGTAAAGTCAAAGATTACCCACGTTTTGCCTGGCGAGGGCTTATGCTGGATGTAAGCAGACACTTCTTTTCTGTAGGAGATGTAAAAGCCTTTATTGATAAAATGGCTCAATATAAGTTCAATGTATTCCATTGGCACCTTACTGATGATGAGGGGTGGCGAATTGAGATAAAATCATTACCAAAATTAACCGAAGTTGGAGCATGGCGAGTGGAGAGGCATGGACGTTTTGGGGAGAGCAGACCTTTTCCACAAGCAGGTGAAAAGGCCACTTATGGAGGTTTTTATACACAAGAACAAATCAAGGATGTTGTAAGTTATGCGGCAGATAGAAATATCACCATCGTTCCCGAGATAGATATTCCAGGCCATAGCATGGCTGCCCTTGCAGCATACCCGGAGCTTTCAACTAAGAAAGAGGCCAAATTTGTAAATCCTGGTTCTAAGTTCTCGGAATGGTATGGTGGAGGGAAATTCAAGATGCTCATTGAAAATACCTTGAATCCTGCTGATGAGGTGGTCTATGATTTTGTTGACAAGGTCTTTACCGAGGTAGCCGGGCTTTTTCCGGGCAAGTATATTCATATGGGCGGGGATGAATGTTATCATGGATATTGGGAGGAGGATCAGTCAGTACAAAATTTCATGAAAAAAAACCATCTAAAAGACAGCCATGAGCTTCAAAGCTATTTTGTTAAAAGGGTAGAGAAGATCATCAGCAGTAAGGGTAAAAAAATGATTGGATGGGACGAAATATTGGAAGGTGGATTGGCCGAAGGTGCAGCTGTAATGAGTTGGCGTGGTATGAAGGGTGGTATCGAGGCGGCAAAACTGGGTCATGAAGTGGTGATGTCACCCACTACCTATGTCTACTTGGATTATACCCAGGGTGACCGTAGTGTGGAAAACCCAATTTATGCTAACCTCAGTCTTGAAAAAACCTA
>CBDVAV010000851.1:0-1931 GCA_965372055.1 uncultured bacterium
ATCAGAGAACATTATTGTAATGTAATTGGCACAATCTTCTGCACTGGCATTGCCAAGGGGGGACATTTTGCCAGCATAACTGTGAAAAATATCAAATCCTGGTACTCCGCTACCGGCTGTGGTCGTGGTTGGGGACTGCGATATAGTATTTACCCTCACTTTCTTGGCCCTGGCAAACCTATAGCCATAGCTTCTCGCAATAGACTCCAGCAGGGCTTTTGCCTGGGCCATGTCTGAATAACCAGGGAAAGTCCGTTGTGCTGCAATATAGGTCAAGGCAAGGATGGATCCCCATTCATTCATGGCTTCTGTTTTTTCAGCCACCTGCATCACCTTATGAAATGAAAGCCCGGATATATCAAGCGTCTTTTGAAACCATTCGTAATTCATATCACCATATGATTTGCCTTTTCGGACATTCGGGCTCATGCCAATGGAATGTAGTATAAAATCTATCTTTCCGCCAAGGGCTTCCATGGATTGATTAAAAAGGTTCTCAAGGTCTTCCAAAGAGGTTGCGTCTGCAGGTATAACTTCAGTATTGCATTGTTCTGCCAGTTCGTTGATTTTCCCCAACCGTAGTGCGATTGGTGCATTGCTCAAGGTAAAGGAACCCCCTTCCTCTTTTACTTTAATTGCTGTTTTCCAGGCAATCGAGTTTTCATCCAAAGCTCCGAATATGATACCTTTTTTTCCAGTTAGTATATTGTTAGCCATTATTGCTTGTTGATAAAACGACTGCAATTATACGAAAAATCATTATTGTTATCGTCGTTTCCTGACGCGTCATTTCCCGACTTGATCGGGAAATCCCTTTGCAATTTCTAAGGAAGACAAGATTAGAAATCAATCACCTCATATCAACGATTTCATCAAATATGTCCTCAAAATGAGGATTTTTCGATTTAATTAGGTCTTCCTTCCATTTCCTATTATATTTTTTCAGAAGCTTTTCCCTTCTAATAGCTGACTCAATATCTTGAAAAAATTCATAATAAAGAATGTCCGTGCAATTGTATTTCTTGGTAAAAACAGAGCCCTGGCCATTTTTATGTTGCCATATTCTTTGGTAAAGATCAGAAGTCACCCCAATATATAATACTGTCCGGTTTTTATTGGAAACAATATAAATGTAGCCTCCCTTAGCGTTCATTGTATAAGACAATTATAATAATCAATAATATGAAATTTATTACGGATTGTCCGATCAAGTCGGACAATGACATAAAAAATAGGATTGATGAGGAAACTCTTCATAATCACAATTCAAGCACCATTCCCTGGTAGGTTAGCTTATATCCCAGGCTGATGACCTGGTTACTTTGTGGGCTGTTGAGATCCAGTAATGGATTGGTGTGGTTAAAATGGATGAAATGTATTTTTGATCTGTCTTGCTTTGGTAAGTCACTGAAAAGGTTAATACTTTCAACGATAAATGGATGAGGGATTTCACTCATGTCTCTTCCCGGAAGCTCCTGGCCATCATAGAATGATCCGTCAAGAAGGGCATAATCAACTTTGGTGACAACATTTTTAATGTCCTGGTCCATCTTCTCCCATTTATCAATATCGGGAATAAAAATCAAGGATTTATCCGGCCCTTCTATCTTGAATCCTACTGTTTCCGTAAATTCATCCCTATGGGGTACAAGCATAGGGGTAATACTCAAATTTCCATTTAAAATCACTGTGGAATCATTTTTCAGGGTTTTGACTTCAATGTTATTCAGGCTAACCAGTTGACTCCAGGGGCCGCTATTTTTTAAAAATTCAGCCATCCTTGGCATTCCATATACCGGTACATTCTTGGCGCCCATTGCCTCCATGCCAAGGTGCATCAATCCTGTGTAATGTCCAATGTGGCCGTGTGTGAGGAATATTCCTTTGAGATTGTAATCTTCAAGTTCATGTATCTGTTCCCTGAAATCAGG
>CBDVAV010000852.1:0-1929 GCA_965372055.1 uncultured bacterium
AGATCTCCGAATCTTTCAACTACAGTCTTTTAGTAAGAAATATAGAACTGAATGTGTACCAAAACATTAACGTTGAGCGAAAAGCCGTCTCCAATACGACTGGAACAATTAAATTGTTTGCCGCAACCTTAATTTTATCCTGTTGTTGGCTTTCGTCTTTTTCACAAATCAGGACTCCAGCACCAAGCCCTTTTGGTTCGTTTACCCAAATGGTAGGGCTGGCTGAAATCTCCATGGAATACTCCAGGCCTGGAGTAAAAGGCAGGATGATATTTGGAGATAGTGATGAGCACCTGCTTAAATATGGAGTTTTATGGAGAGCAGGAGCCAATGCAACTACAAAAATCTCTTTTAGTGAAGATGTTAAAATCAACGGAAAAGATATTCCTGAAGGGGAATATGCAGTCTACATTACTCCTGGGGCAGAAGAATGGACAGTTTTCCTTTACAATGACTTATCTACAGTAGTTAACGATGACAGTTACGAACAAGAAAAAGAAGTAGCAAAATTTGCAGTAAAGCCAGAGGCACTGGCCAACAATGTAGAATCACTCACTTTTGTCATTGGCAATATTACCTCCAATCCGGCCACATGGGATATGTATTGGGAAAAAACGCACATCAGCCTTAACATTGAAGCTGAGGTGGAAAACCAGGTTATGGAAATGATTGCCGAAACTATGGAGAACCCATACTCAAGGGTAGCCGGGTTATTTGCTCAATCTGCCAGTTATTATTACAATAATGACAAGGATATGAACAAGGCCCTTGAGTGGATCAGTAAAGCCATTGAGCACAATCCATCCATGTTTAATTATGATACAAAAGCCGATATTCAGGCCAAATTAAAAGATTATAAAGGTGCCATTAAGTCAATTGCGGCGGCCCACAAAGCTGCAGAAACTGCTTCAGAAGGAAATCGGTCATTCTATGAGTCAACCTTTAAAGGTCAATTGGATAAAAAAGCAGAGGGATTTAAGAAGATGTAATTGAGTAAATTATCCCTAACTAAAGGGATGAAATAGCCTATTTAAAAGAAAAGAACCACCAAAAGGATCAAATCAAAAAAGCTGCGTAAAAGCAGCTTTTTTGATTTGAAGGGTTTTATCCTCAATATTTTAATGTATTTCGCCTCCCAGTGAAGTTCTTCTGGAGAGATAGCTGGGATTTCCCCTCACACCAATAACTCCTCCCAACCCAGCTGATGCTTCTATTTCTTTGTTTGCCCTCATGTTGGCCACTCCACCCATGGTGGATCTAACTACCACGTAATCGCTCTCCAGGTAAAATGCATCAAGTTCCCCTCCCATGCTTACGTTGGAATTATGGTACTTGGTGGTCCCACTTAACTCGACAATTGCCCCCGTGCCAACCTGTGATTCCACGGTATGGGCATCCAACCGGATATCAATTTCGCCACCAGTGTTGGCCATAATGAAAATCCCGTCGGTTTTTACACTGTTTCGCGAGATCACACTTGCCCCAGCGGTAGCCCGGATTTCATCCAGGTAGTCATAAGTGACTTCTACCTTGATGTACCAATGCCTGTTCATTTCATCAAATAAAGCTGAATTTCGTGGTTTTATCTTCAAAGTGCCCCTGCTTACCTCGGTGATAATGTCCTCTTGTGAAATCCGATTGGATTCGATATAAATTTTTCCGGGCTCACCTTTTACCAGCCTTATTTCTACACCACCAAAAGCCTTTATGGCATGGAAATCCCCAACATCGCGGGTATCCTCATAACGTTGCGAATATGCAGTTATGGATAAAAATAAGACAGTCGTGATTATAAATATTTTTTTGGTCATAATTATATTATTGGTAGTTGGTTTGTCTGGTTTGCTAATTTTGTAATTGCTAACTTTAATTTAGGGAATAGTCTTTAGTTTATTTAGTTTGTTACGTTTATGTTTAATACTTTAAATT
>CBDVAV010000853.1:0-1917 GCA_965372055.1 uncultured bacterium
CTTGTTAATTGTTGTTACCAGGAAATTGATCCCACCCATCAGCATTGAAACAAATTCCAGGGCCACAGCTAATATCAAAAGACTTCCCCCACTAAACAATGCTGTTAAGAAATTGGGGTCCTTATTTAAATAAGCATCAGCAGACAAGGGGGGATATAGGGTCCACCCTCCTCCAAAAGCGCCGCCAGGAACAAAAAAAGAGATGATGAGTATAACTGAGCTTAAGAAAAAAATCCAGAACGATATCATATTCAACGTAGGGAAAGCCATATCATCCGTACCAATCTGTAATGGTAATAGCAGGTTACCAAATCCTGCAAGGAGGACAGGCATAGCAACCCAAAAAAACATGATCATTCCGTGAATCGTCACAAATGAATTGTACTGTTGGGGTCCCATTTCGCCATATAGCGGGATGGATTCACCTGGGTATGCCAAAGTCATCCTAAATACGTAAGCCAGATACCCTCCTACTGCCGCCATAAGCAAGCCTACAATTATATATTGAGTACCAATTGTCTTATGGTCCGTGGAGAATATATACTTATTCACAAAACCTATATCATTTATTGAATTCATTTCCTGAGTATAATTTTTGAGTGAATAGATCGTATTTTTCTTTGGATTCAACCACTAGAAAATTCCTCATTCTTGAATGAAGAATACCGCAAAGTTCGGCACAACCGAGTTCATATTTACCTTCTATTTTGGCATTGAACCACCGCTTAATGGTCCTACCTGGAATTGCATCTTGTTTTAGCCTGAGATTAGTAACAAAAAAACTATGTACAACGTCGGTAGCCTTCAAGTCAAAAACTATGATACTATTTACCGGAACATGCAATTCACTATTGGGTTGGTCTATTAGCACATCGTCGTCAGTATAAAGTACATTGTCCGGCCCCGGATAGGTGAACATCCAATTCCATTGTTTGCCTGTAATCACAACATTTATATCGGCCTTGGGAAGTTCGCCTTCAATTTTATTCCAGGTGCCGTGTTCGGCAAAAAGAATTAAAAAATCACCTAAAGCCAGCAGTATCATAGGAAAAACAACCCACTTAAGTTGTTTCCAGCTATTACCGGTTATATATTTCGCTTTTACATTTTCCCTAAAGCGATATTTAACCATAGGATAAATCAGGATAACCAGACTTAGGATTAAAGCAAATAATACCAGAATAGATATCAATGCGAACAACCAATCAATTTCATTACCGTAGCTGCTTATATTTTGGGGAAATAACTTCATTATATTATTCCTTAAAGAAAAAATCAGATATTAAGAGTTTTTTTAAAATTAGGCTCCAAGTGGCGGGCAAATAAATGATAATAGTCTTAATAAAATATGACAAAAGTCATGTTTTCAGATAATCAGGTATTAATATCCAGTATAAATTTATTTATGACAGAAATCATTGTTTATTAATTCCCTTTTGCATTTATTCCGAATCTTGGGGAGTTCTAATTTACTGGCAACTGAGATGGACTCAATAAATCACACATTATTTTGAGAAAACTCATTTCCATAATACTTCTGTTCCTTTTGGGGTTATACTTATTAACCTTCAAAACACATTTTTGCTATTATGGTGGAGTTCATGAACGCCCTCACATCTGGTATGACCATAATGGAAATAGCCAAAATTGCTACTATCACGAAACCAATGAGCGTTATCACGGTGACTGCCAATGGCAAATTAAAGAAGCAGCTAAAAAAGGCGAGTTGGCTAATGAAAATATTTTTCCTAATTATTACTATTGCATTGACACCATCAAAAATGCTCAAATTGAAGAAACAAAAGATCACATAGTAAAAAAGGATCAACAGGAATTACATTTCCCCTCACCAGTTCAAATTGCAAAGAATACTTTCTTTCAGGAATGTATTCCCTTTCCTATTGATTGTCGTGGCAG
>CBDVAV010000854.1:0-1909 GCA_965372055.1 uncultured bacterium
AAAAGTATCTCATCTTGCATTATTGCCCCAGGGCAAAGTAGAAGCTAAATCCAGAGTGGAAAGTATGGTAGCTCAAATGGATGCCGAAGGGTTTGGAAACTGCACCAATACCGGAGCATGCTCTATTGAATGTCCAAAAGAGATTGGCCAGGAACATATTGCACGGATGTACAGGGATTATTTCTATGCAAAACAAAGCTCGGATAATATTTTAGTTGATGATCATTCCCACGGCGAATAAGAGGTGGTAACCTTTGTACTTCAGTCTGTTCAATACTGGCAATCTCACGGTTCAGGTCTCAAATCCTACCTCATAAATTAATGAGTAAAACATATCAAAATATACTTAACAACAAAGTCTTTACTCCAAATAAGGATTGGTTGCAAATCAAAACCATTGACATGCATACAGGTGGGGAACCATTACGTATTGTTGTAGATGGCTTTCCTGACCTAAAGGGAAATTCCATATTGGAATACCGTAAATATTGTAAGGATAAGTTCGATGATTTACGAACTGCATTAATGTTTGAACCCCGAGGGCATGCCGATATGTATGGATGCATTTTGCTACCTCCAAATGACGATGATGGTGATTTTGGGATTATATTTTTACACAACGAAGGCTACTCTACCATGTGTGGCCATGCAATTATAGCCATCTCAACTTTAGCCATTGAAATGAATTGGGTTAATGTAATAGAAGGGGATAATATCATGAAAATTGATGCTCCTTGTGGTAGAATTACCTCTTTTGCTTATGTGAAAAATGGAAAAGTGACAGGTGTTCGTTTCCATGGCGTACCAAGTTTCGTGGTAGGGTTGGACAGAACAGTGGAAGTTAAAGGTTTGGGCACAGTAATATATGATTTAGCATATGGAGGTGCTTTTTACGCCTATGTTGATATGAAGAAAAACAACTTCGATTTTGACTTAAAGCCAAATTCATACCAAACAATTATTGCAAAAGGAATGGAGATTAAAAGTGCTGTTATGGAGCAAGATGATGAAATCCGCCACCCTTTTGAAAATGATCTAAGTTTTTTATATGGAACTATTTTTATTAGTGATGCCCTAAATCAATCAGTGGATAGTAGAAACGTCTGTGTTTTTGCCCAGGGAGAAATTGATCGTAGCCCAACTGGTTCAGGGGTTTCAGGCAGAATGGCTATCCACAAAGCCCGAAATGAAATTGATTTTGGGGAAACCATGCGTATTGAAAGTATTACTGATTCTGTATTTATAGGTTCTTTGGTATCCGAAGAAGCTTATGGCCCTTTCACAGCCATAATACCCCAAGTTGCCGGAACAGCACATGTAACAGGCATGCATACTTTTTTAATTGACCCAGATGATCCTGTGAAAAATGGTTTTATTTTAAGATAAGACATTTAGGGAGTAAAATTTGGGATCACAGAATTGCTTTCCCATAAGCCTTACAATGGCGAGGATACTTTGCTTTGCTAAACTGCAAGATTTTTCCTTTTTGCTAAATATTATGTTACTAATTCCAGTTCCTTCTTAGTGAAATATTTGTCATAAGTACCAAGCTTGTCTATAAACGAATCTGGTTTTATTTCTATGATCCTATTGGCAACCGTTTGAACGAACTCGTGGTCATGTGATGTGAACAATACAGTTCCCGGGAATTCTTTAAGTGAATTATTGAAGGCGGTAATGGATTCCAAATCAAGGTGGTTGGTAGGTTCATCCAATATAAGAAGATTTGCCCCTGTTATCATCATCCTGGACAGCATACACCTTACTTTTTCCCCTCCTGACAGCACACTTGATTTTTTAAGTGTTTCTTCCCCTGAAAACAGCATTTTGCCAAGGAAGCCCCTGATGTACACATCATCCTTTTCACCAGGAGAGTATTCGCGGAGCCAATCAATTAAATTGTCATCTG
>CBDVAV010000855.1:0-1904 GCA_965372055.1 uncultured bacterium
ATGCCCATGAAGAGGAACCATTGTGGGAGGATGAAATTGAAATTGCTCCGGAGAGCAGGAAAAAAGTGATCTTTAAACATCTCCACGGACCCATGTTTTTCGGTACCGTGACTGACTTCAGAAATCAAATCTCCGATATGTCAGATATCCACCTATTAGTAATACGTATGGTAAAAGTGCCTTTTATTGATCAGTCTGGTTTGTATGCCCTGGAAGCAGCCATAGAAGAATTACATAAACAGGATGTGATAGTGGCATTGTCAGGCACAAACGACCAGGCATTAAAACAATTGTACAATATGAATGTTGTTCCGAGCCTGGTTTCCGAAAGGCACGTGTTTAAGAAATTTTCGGAATGTAGCTTATGGTTACGTAAGGTGCTTGAAAAAGAAAACGGATTGGAGGAAGAATTGAAGCTGTTAAAAGAAAATGTTTTCGTAAATGTTGACAAGTAGGATAATTGGCCAATATAAGGGGCCTGTTGATGGGCCAATGTTGATTTTCACAGCAGGGATACATGGGAATGAGACTTCAGGAGTACAGGCTCTTAAAGAAGTTTTCGATACGCTGGAAACCTCCAAGCCCGCTATTAATGGATCAATAATCGGTATCGCCAGTAACCTAAAGGCCCTTGAAAAAGAGGTCAGGTATATTCAAAAAGACTTAAACCGAATTTGGCTAACAGATGAAGAGGATCCGGGAATATCCGAATTCCAGGAAAGAGAGGAGATGATTAAAATATTGAACGAGGTTATTTCCTTCCAAGAAATGGATATATGCATTGTTGACTTGCATTCTACTTCTTCCGAAAGCCCCCCCTTTATTATGTTAAGTGACACCCTCAGGAACAGGGAACTGGGGAGGATGGCTGGTGTTCCTATGATCTTAGGTTTAATGGAACATTTACAGGGAATGCTTATCGAGGCTACTTCCCGGTCCGGATTTTCCACATTGCTTTTTCAGGGTGGCCGTAATGGTGATGAGGACACAGTAATCCATCACAAGGGATTGATATGGAAGCTTTTAAATATCAAATGCAGCCTGGATACATCCAAGTTTACTGATTGTGATTCAGCCATTAACAAATTAAATCGTTTTGCTCCAGAAGACAAAGAACATGAATTTTTTGAAATTACTTATAGCCACAAAATAAAAGCAGGGGTTGAGTTTACGGTGTGCCCAGGTTATGATAATTTTCAAAACATTAACAAAAATGAGGTAGTGGCAATTGAAGATGGGGAAGCTGTAAAATTGCCACATGGTGGTCAGATTTTTTTACCTCTCTATCAAGACCAGGGAGCGGAGGGCTTTTATATTGTCAAACCTATCGCTTCGTTTTGGATAAAATTATCTGGGAAATTCAGATTGTTTAAGTATCATCACAAACTGCACTGGTTGGCAGGTGTAAAGAAAATCAATTCCAATCCACTGATTTTCAAAATTGATCTGCATATAACCTTTCTTTGGGTGGAAGAGATTTTCCATCTTTTAGGATACATAAAAGTGAAACAAGATGGTCGTTTTCTTTTTATGACAAGGAGAGAAGATGAAAGAAATCCCCCCACGGTGAGAGAGGCAATCAAGCAGTTTACCACAAAATCATATTTAAGATCGGAATTAAAAAATATAAAAACTGATTGGAGGATTCCTTTCTCCAAGGCTTAGTTGGCTTAATAAAATATTAATTAAACAGATTTAATTGTTTGATGGACAAAAGTTCTATTATAATCGGAATCATTACAGTGATAGCAGCCATTGGGTTTGGTTGGCTCATAATTGCACCGCTATACAAATGGGCCTTCCGGATACAACTTAAAAATAAAATGAAATCCAAGCGAGGATACCAGCAAATAATAATAGAGACAGTCAATCTTATCTTGGCAAAGACCGTGCAGATAAGTGTA
>CBDVAV010000856.1:0-1897 GCA_965372055.1 uncultured bacterium
GTAAATGACTGGCTTCCCAGGTATACTGGCACTCCATTGAAAGACTTTGGAGAATATATCCTGATTACAAATTTTATCAATTATTTAGATATGTTTTCAGCAGAATACAAAGCAGAAATTATCGGCAAAGATAGGCCAATGCAAACTTGTACAGCCAACAATATAACAATTGTTAATTTTGGGATGGGGAGTGCTATGGCGGCAACCGTAATGGATCTTTTGTCTGCTGTAAACCCTAAAGCTATTCTTTTTTTAGGCAAATGCGGTGGATTAAAAAAGAAGACAAAGATCGGTGACTTGATATTGCCAATTGCTGCCATCAGGGGGGAAGGGGCCAGTGATGATTATCTTCCCCCTGAAATTCCTGCATTACCTTCTTTTAGGTTACAACGGGCGGTATCTTCCATGATCAAAAAACATGAACTGGACTATTGGACTGGTACTATATACACCACTAATAGACGAGTATGGGAATACGATAAGGCTTTTAAGAAGTACTTGAGAAAGATCAGGGCCATGGGAATAGATATGGAAACCGCAACTATTTTTGTAACTGGATTTGTCAATGAAATCCCGCGTGGTGCACTGCTGCTTGTTTCTGATAATCCAATGGTGCCTCATGGTATAAAAACATCAAAAAGTGACGTCACGGTAACAAAGTATTTTGCTGAAAAACATTTACAAATCGGTATCGACTCATTAATGGAACTTATTAATTCTGGTGATTCTGTAAAGCATCTTAGATATTGATCAGTCTGAATCAAGACTTTTTTGACTGCTGTCAAACGGGATTTGAACAAGTCTTAAAAACAAATACCCTATAATAAAAAACCCTCCTAATGTCAAGGCGCTCAACCTCATACTTCCTGTAATATATTCAATGAATCCATAGGCGAAAGTTCCAACCACTATTGAAACATTATATGTAACGTCATAAAAACTGAAATAGGATGCATGGTCAATGGTATTTTCCGGGATTAGCTTTGAATATGTAGCCCTTGACAAGGACTGTATCCCACCCATGATTACTCCTACTACAAATGCCAATCCATAAAACTGATACTCACTGGATACAAAATATGCCCATACGCATACCAATACCCAAATTTTGATCATTACAATCAATGCAAATTTATTTCCCTTGGATTCCGATACTTTAGCAAACATATATGATCCTCCTATCGCTACCAGTTGGATAAGTAAAATAGTAAAGATAAGTTTGGTGTCTTCCAGTTCCAGTTCCTTAGTGCCAAATAATACGGCCAGATACATTATAGTTTGAACACCAGTGTTATAGAAGAAAAATGCACCTAAGAATTTTTTAAGGTTTGGCAAATTCTCCAAGCTTCTCCAAACTTTCCTGATTTCCTTATATCCTTTAGTGAGAATTCCCTTACCTGGCTTTCTATGATATGGATTGGAAGGAAGGGCATTAAATGATACTTGAGCAAAACCCATCCACCAAATACCCACCAACAGAAAGGAGAACCTGGCCGCGATACTACCGTCTGGTAATCCAAAAGTCTGGGGTGTCTGGATCATTATTAAGTTAAAGATCAGCAGTAGTACACTTCCGAAATAGCCGTATGAAAACCCTTTTGCACTAACGATGTCAAATTTGTCTTTTGAGGCAATTTCTGGCAGATAGGAATTGTAAAAAACCAAGCTTCCAGAGTATCCAATGCTCGCCAGCACAGAAAGAATTATGCCGAGTTCAATATTTTGACCCGTGAAGAAATACAAACCAATACATGAGAAGCTGCCTAAAAAGGTAAATAATTTCATGAATAATTTCTTCTTCCCCGTGTAATCGGCGATGCCTGTTAATAGAGGGAGAATTGATGCTACGACCAAGAACGAAAATGATAAGGAATATGAATAGAGAACACTGTTTTTT
>CBDVAV010000857.1:0-1883 GCA_965372055.1 uncultured bacterium
CCAATCCCTAATCCTGATAAATTACTTGATGGTAAGAAAGAAAAAAGAGAGACAAATGAAGGCAATGATCCCGAGGAAACAAATGTGACCAGGAAGGATCCGGTTGACTATAATACTTTAAGCAGGTTTTGGAACCAGTTTAAGGAGCAAAAAATTAAAAATGGAAGTGACAAGCACGTCAATATTTTGAATCAGGAATATAGCCTTGAAGGCGAAATGATCGAGTTGAAAATCACCAATCCTGTTCAGGAAGATATATTTGAAGAATTCAGGCCAGAATTAATGCAGTTTTTACGAGACGGTCTTAAAAACGACTTCCTCAAACTTGAGGTGATCATGATAAGGGATCAAGATAAAAAAATGATTTACACCAATGCTGAAAAGTATCGCCACCTTTCTGAAAAAAACCCCATTCTGCAACAGTTAATAGACAGAATGGGATTTGATCCTGATTTTTAAACGGTGGTTACCCTTAATTCATTTAATGAGGTTTCCGTCAATGGTTTGGTGAGAAACTTGATAACATGATCATTATTGACAATCTTATCGATATCCCTCTTGTTATCAGAACTTGAAAGAATGATGACCTTGCATTTACCTTTTATAAGGTTGGAGAATTTCTCAAACTCATACAGAAAGACGAAACCGTCTACAATGGGCATGTTTATATCGAGGAAAATCAAATCAGGGAGTTGATCAGTATTGTTTTTGTTATCTTCAAGAAAATCCAACGCTTCTTTACCAGAACTTTTCACTATAATTGAATCTGAAAACCTGGTGATCTCAATTATCCGTTTACTAATAAAATTGTCAGTTTCATTGTCATCTACCAACATTACTCTTTCGTAGCTAATACTTGTTCCGTTCATTATAGATAATTTTTCATTAATAAATAATAATTTGGTATTAACTCGGATAATTAATGACTCAAATATATTACTACTCTAGATAATAAATTTCCGGTATAAATGGTTAATCTTGTTCAGGTAATAAAACTCAATAAATTGAATTTTAAGGTAGTGCTTCCTCCCTAATTATGTGTGATTGCAGCTATTATTTTTTAATACGGAGCTTTTCTCCCAAATTAACTGTATTGTCAGATTTATTATTCCAAACTACTAGATCATCAATTTCAACATCGTATTTTTTCGATATACTAAACATAGTATCCCCTTCTATCACCTCATGGTAAATGTAAGATTCATCTTGATATTCCAAATTTTTCCTATTGATAACCTCATTCTGGATTGGAAAGACTTTCAGGTCTTGACCAACGGCTAGTGCACTGGACTTGAGATTATTCCACATAATAATATCTTCTACAGTTACATTATAGTCCTTGGATACAGAATAAAGTGTTTCGCCTTTTTTTACCATATGCAATATCTGATCAGTTTTATCCTCCCTGAAATCCATTTTTTGAGGGCTTGGGTTAATGTTTATCCCCTCAACTGCCTCTTTATTTTCCTCATCAACTGGCTCTTCTTCGATAACTTCCTTATCACTTTTAATAGTAATTGTATCTGTATTTTGTTCAGGACTTGAAACATCAATTACCTCCTCTGCCTTCTCTTGTACATTTTGTTCATTACTTGTCTCAGTTTCATATGTTATATTATCATTGACCTCATCATCATCATTAATTGATTTGGCAATTATGTTTTCAGTCTGTGACAACTCGTTAAAAGTGTCATCGTACTCAATGGGATGTTTGGCAGGGCGTGACCTTCTTAGCCACAATATCCTCCCTGCCTTGGGGGTTTCCGAACGTACCATGCGGTTTTTCCTAAGTAGCCTAGTCAGTTTGACTCCATATTTTTGGGAAATGCCCCACATGGAATCTCCTTCTTTCGTGGTATGATAGAATATTTTGGCTTTGTTCC
>CBDVAV010000858.1:0-1882 GCA_965372055.1 uncultured bacterium
AATGAATGATTATTTACTAATGTAAAGATTGATTATTGTTCTTTAAATTCACGGAAGGCATGATCAAGCCTGTCTTTCCCTTTCTCCAACTCAGTTCTCTCATTATCCTGGAGTTCTTTATACATTGATGTCAGGTCTTTAACCAACTCAATATGGATCAGTTTTGATTTATCATCCTGTAAGGAAAAATCATCCTGGCTCGATTCCAGTGATTTTATCTTGCTATCCAACGTTTCAATCATAAGCTTGTGATTATCTTGGGTCTGTTTAAATTGTTCTAGTAATTTTTTGTTGACAAACCCTTCTATTGAATCAATTACTTTTGATTTTTTTTCCAGATCATTTTTTAGCTTGTTAATCTCTATTTGTTTATTCCGACGGTACAGTACACCCCAAAATATTGTGATCAGGGTTACCACTATCGCAATCATCATTATGGTGGTTTCACTAGATGGTTCCATGCTAATATTTTTTTCTACAGTTATGTATCAAAAGTTAAGGAAAATAAGGTTTTAATGTAAGGAATTTTAATTGATTATTGACCTGAAGGATTAAGCCATTTGGAAAACAAAATGTAATAGTAAGTGTTTAACTTACACATCATTGAATACAGGTTAACCAAATGTTAAATCTGATGCCCTTAACACCTTTTCTTAAGCAACAAGGTTTCGTAATTCTTGACGGTGGCCTGGCCACTGAGTTGGAAAAGAGGGGCCATAACCTCAATAATAAGTTATGGTCGGCCAGTATTTTGATCAGCAATCCAGAGGAAATTCGCAATGTGCACCTTTCGTATTTAAATGCCGGTGCTGATTGTATAGTTACATCCAGCTATCAATCAACAATTCCTGGATTGCTGGAGACCGGATTGTCACAAAAGGAAGCCGAGGCATTAATACCTAAAACGGTTGATTTAGCCCTCGAAGCTCGGGAAATTTTTTGGGAGGATGGAAAGGAAGATCCGACTAGGGTATATCCACTGGTTGCAGCCAGTATTGGCCCTTACGGTGCTTACTTGGCTGATGGTTCGGAGTATCACGGAAATTATGGCATTTCATTGGCTGCCCTAAAGGAATTTCATGAATCGAGGTGGGGGATAATTGCTGAATCAAAAGCTGATTTGATTGCCTGTGAAACTATTCCAAGCTATGAAGAAGCCGTTGTTTTATTGGATCTTTTGAAATCTACCCCTGAAAAATATGCCTGGATGAGTTTCTCTTGCAAAGATGAAAAACATATCAGTGATGGTACGCCAATAGCTGAATGTGTAGCTCTTTTAAGTGGGATCGATCAGGTAGTGACCATGGGTATTAACTGTACTGCACCAAATTACATTTCAAAATTAATTAGAGAAATTGTTAGCAGTGGATTTACTAAACCAGTGGTTGTCTATCCAAATTCTGGTGAAATTTACAATGCCAGCCAAAAAATCTGGGAAGGGCAGTCAGATATCTTACAATTCGGAACTGCTTGCCTGGATTGGTACAAGGAAGGGGCATCATTGATTGGAGGTTGTTGCCGAACGGGCCCGGAACATATTATGGCAATGAGGGCATCATTGATTGGTGAAGAATTAGAGAAAAATCTGCATAGTTAATTATTAAGGTAAATCAATATCGAATGTTAAATCTTGGCATTTAGTCAATTTATTTCATGGGAATTTCTGTAAAACACATAATTTTATAGGGAAGGCGTTGAGGTTATTTGTTTCTGTTATTGCAGATTTAAGTTGATAAACTTAAACTAGATTAAGGATTATTTTATTATTTGATTTGATATAAAACTCTTTTCAGTTGACTTTCTTTGCACACTAAAACATTAGAAGTATTCCATTTGGTAAAACTTTGACTCAAAAATTTTCTTTTGTAATTTTCAAATGGTT
>CBDVAV010000859.1:0-1882 GCA_965372055.1 uncultured bacterium
AAGAAACACAGAGATGGTTTGCATCCATGACCACGGCTACGTGTTCTGTATTTAAAATATCAACCATTTCTTGGGCAATTTGCATGGTCAACCTTTCCTGAACCTGAGGTCTTTTGGAAAAATACTGGACAATGCGGTTGATTTTTGATAATCCGATTACTTTTCCCGTGGAGAAATATGCCACATGTGCTTTTCCATAAATTGGCACAAAGTGATGTTCGCAGTGGGAATAAAAAGTAATATCCTTTTCCACTATCATCTCATCGTATTTGAATTTATTTTCAAAAAGTGTGGCATGAGGCTTATTCTTTGGATTTAATCCACTAAAGACTTCTTCAACATACATTTTGGCTACTCTTGTGGGAGTTCCCTTCAAGCTATCATCGCTAAGGTCAAGGCCAAGGGTTTCCATGATCTTATAAAAGTGTTTGGATATTACTTCTATCTTTTCATTATCATCCATTGCAAAAGCATCTTTTCTCATGGGTGTTTCATAGGAAGTCAATCCGTGGTCTTCACCAAATTCATCGATGTTTAATTCGGCGGATAGGCTAGTGTCAAGTTGTATTTCTTTAGGGTGTTTCATTGTCTAAATGTTATGGGTCATGTTTTATATCAGGCAGGAAATTCAACGAAATTCTTTTCAGTTTCGTACAGTATAACCTTGATCTGGAATTTGTCATCAATTTTTTCCCTCAGTATATTCCAGATTACCATGGCTATATTCTCAGTAGTCGGGATTAAATTTTCAAGTTCGGATATATCCAGGTTGAGGTTCTTGTGATCAAAATAATCAATAATATTTTCTTTGATCAATTTGCTTAAATTTTTCAAATCATATACAAAACCAGTTTCAGGATCAATATTCCCAACCAGTTTTACCACTAGTTCATAATTGTGTCCATGCCAATTGGGATTATTGCATTTACCAAAAATCAACTCGTTCTTCTCATCAGACCAAGTAGGGTTATACAACCGATGTGCGGCATTAAAATGTTCCTTTCTGTAAACTGAAATGTTCATTCCAAGTGCAGTTCTTTTAGACTTTAAGCATTTATAAACCAGATGGCTACAATTTTACAAATAATTTGTCCAAATCGTTTCCCAACAGAAACATACATTCAATTATCAAGTTTTAAAAAACTGAAATAATTTGATGTTGTAGAGGAACTTAATACTATGAATTTATGTGATTAGTTTATTTCTTTATGTGATTGAATGGATAAGCGACAAATATTTTCTTCCAATTTAACCACTTTGCTAACCATGATTGGAGTCTCGGTGGGCCTGGGAAATGTTTGGAGATTTCCCTATATGGTGGGTAAATATGGGGGAAGTGCTTTTCTCTTGGTATATCTTGCTTTTACTTTACTTTTTGCAATCCCCGCATTAATGGCTGAATGGGCTTTAGGCCGGGAAACCAGGAGTGGGCCATTAGGGGCATTCTCAATTGTGTTCGGGAAGATACCTGGTCTTATTTTGGGATCTATTCTCTTGATTACGGTGATTATTGCTGATTCGTATTACATCGTGGTGATATCCAATGTAGTAAATACTGCCTCCTTCTCTATCTTCAATGGCTTTACCGCTTCTAACCTGGTAGATTTTCAATCTCAACTTAACAATGGATGGCTTCAATATATCATATCATTGATAATATTGATCTGTAGTCTGTACGTAATTCACAAGGGATTGAAGAAAGGGATAGAGTTTATCAGTAAGATATTTGTGCCTTTTTTTTCAATAGTAATAATATACCTGATATTCTATACTTTTTCACTTGAAGGGGCAACCGAGAAATTTGCTCAATTTCTTAGCCCTGATTTTACTGCAATTGACTCTGAAGTATTGTTTGCAGCCCTTGGTCAGGCATTTTTTTCAC
>CBDVAV010000860.1:0-1881 GCA_965372055.1 uncultured bacterium
ATCTCGTAGCTTAATTTTTCAAAAATTATTTTACTTTGGTCCATCTGGGTAACTCCTGCAAATTGTATTACCCAGAATAACAAATACAAAACATAAGCGATTGCACCACCTATGAACCACCAATTTGAGGGGAGAATAAATGCTCCACTGAATATAGCCAACAGAATCAAAAGTACCCACCATTGTTCTTTTAAAATGTTCTTTAACCCTAATTTTATGTACTTGCCTGTACCCAGCTTATTCTTCTTGGTTTTTACAATCATTATAAAGTCTTATGAATTAAATTATTTAATGAATATTTGTGCAATAATATTTCTTTTTTTCATAACTCACGTTGCTTTAAGGCTAATATCCAGGCTTTTAACACTATGGGTTAAGGCTCCAACTGAAATATAGTCAACGCCGCATTCGGCCACCTCCCGAATGTTCTTTTCGGTAATCCCGCCACTCGCTTCAACCTTATATTTGCCATCAATAAGTTTTACTGCCTCGTGCATGGTAGAAGGCATCATGTTATCCAGCATAATTATATCTACACCTCCAGTATTCAGCACTTCCTTGACCTCAGCCAAAGACCTTGTTTCTATTTCTATTTTAAGCTTTTTGTTTTCATTTTCGAGGTATTTCCTGGTAGCTTTTATGGCATTTTCAATCCCACCTGAAAAGTCGATGTGATTGTCTTTTAGCATGATCATATCATAAAGTCCTATTCTATGATTGGAACCACCGCCAATTGCTACAGCCCACTTTTCGATTATCCTAAAATTGGGAGTGGTTTTACGGGTGTCCAAAAGTTGGGCCTTGGTGCCTTTGATCAATTGTACTAGTTGACGGGTATGGGTGGCAATTCCGCTCATTCTTTGCACACAATTTAATACCAATCGCTCGGCACTTAAAAGTGATTGGGTTTTTCCACTCACCAGCATGACTACATCCCCTTTATTGACCACTTCTCCATCGTTTTTGTAAGCTTCAATTTTTACTGATGGATCCAGGTAATTGAATATCTCCAATGACAGATTGATCCCGGCAATTGTGCCATCATCTTTCATTAACATTTTTACCGTGCTCACGGAATCTTTTGGAATTGCGGCCATCGAAGAATGATCCCCATCGCCCAAATCCTCTTTCAAAGCATTGCTAATAAATTTCTTGAGGGATTTTTTTGTTATGTAATCGGGAAGCACAGTTCAAAATTAAAAAATTTATTGATATAGACGGTCACAAAAGGAGGTGTATGATATTGTTTTTGACAGCTTTGATGAAAGATTGAAGAAATTAATAGTGGATACTACTCTCTGATAAAGTTCATTTCATAGACCAAAGGGGTACCTCAAAAATCTTTGATTCTCATCCAAACCCTAAAATACCCACGTTTGCAAGAATACTTGCCAATCGCATATCTCAATCCTCCCTTGGAGCTTCCGTTATGAATAATCTCAAAGCCATTTGAAGGGTTTTTTTTGAAAAACTCTTTTAATACATACTCTGCCTGAGTTTTGGTATAGGTTGAAATATCGCCATCAAGGTTCAACTCGATGGTTTGATTCAAGAATTTCACCAGCTCTTTAGCACTGCTCGATTTTAGGGCATTCTCTACACTTCTGATCACATCGATTTGAGCAGTACCATGCAGATATACTAAGAAAATCAACCCAATAACAACCAATCTCTTCAACGCCATTAAACAAGATAATTTAATTACTCTAAAATCGGCTAAAATTATGCCAAAAGTCATTATGAGGATAAAGAAAGGCATATTAAAAATTTAAATTTATATAATTATGTCAGAGTAACAAACCGAGGCTATATAATTATATTTGCATATGGGAAATAACAATGCAGCCTTAAGAGGGCAATTATGTCAAAAAAAGTATTATT
>CBDVAV010000861.1:0-1871 GCA_965372055.1 uncultured bacterium
TCGATAATCTCGTATAATGACCCATCCGTTTTTTCCCCAAACAAACCTCCCCCAACCAAATAGAAAACAGAACCTCCCCTGTAACGATTAGCAAATAATCGGACGGTTTTTATAAGGCATACACTTTATCTTTTTACCCGAAAAAGTTCTGATTTAGCTGATGACGCACACGGCAGAGCAAGGTAGGAGTGGCGCAAAGTGCCGGTTATATTCAAAAGCCAGTCTGTTTTATTATTTATGACCCTTTATAAAAATATCCAAATCCATACCATTACCACTGTCCGGCTGCATTTGTGATTCAAATTGCTGTAGCATTTTCCTTTCCATCAACGCCCGTTTTCGGTAGCCCAGGTTGGTTGCCAGATAAATACCGGGCATTCGTAAATTACCAATAAACCTTTCAACAATACTGGGTATACTATTAAAGGTAATCCTGGCCTTGATTTTACCAATTTGCAGTTCTAACGGCATCAAATTCTTAGGTTGGAACACAACGGTATGGTGGTCATAATATTCCCATTCTTCATGCAGAAGCCTCCCGGCTTTTTTAAATTCATTAAATACACGGGTACCGGGATAGGGTGTTAACACATTGATAGATGCAATGCTTAAACGGTTTTTTATTAAAAATTTTACTGTTCGCTCAAATGATTCATGTGTATCTTCATCAAAGCCGAAAATCACTGAGGCCTGGATAATGATACCCATTTTCAATATTTTTTTAATGCTTTGTTTGGTGTCATCCAGGCTTTTCAACTTTTTATATTTTTGGTTGTTGGTATCCACCACACTTTCCAACCCAATAAACAGTCCTCTGCACCCGCTTTTTTTGGCCAATTTCATCAACTCAATATTCCATGCAAACGAAATGGATGATTGTCCGACCCAACTAATTTTTAATGGTATCAATGCCGTGAAAAGCTCCCTTGCATACTTCGGGTTACCAATAATATTGTCATCAAGGAAAATATAATTCCGGGCCCCTGATGCCTCAATATCCTTCACCACATTTTTTACGGGTATCACCTTGATTTTCTTGCCAAAAATATCTGACACACAACAAAAATCGCAATTATATGGACATCCACGGGTGGTTTGTATGGGTAATAAATTATAAAACCGTTTTTTAGGCAACGTTGAAAAATCTTTGGGTATATACCAGTCCAGATCCGGATTGGGATCGTGATATATCCGCCGCAGCTTATTGTTTTCAATATCTTCCAGTATTTTTTCCCACACCCCTTCAGCTTCCCCGATCACAACAGCATCGGCATGTGTAAGTGCCTCATCGGGCAATAATGAAGGATGCACACCTCCCATCACTACTTTTTTGCCTTTCTCTTTGAATGCATCGGCTATCCTGTATCCACGATATGCATTCGAGGTCATGCAACTGATGCCAATAACATCGCATTCCTCCTCCAGGTCCAGCTGCATGTATTCCTCCTCAACTATTTTTACTTCATGTTGCTTAGGGGTAAGGCCTTGAAGTATAAACAATGCTAGCTGGGGTATCAAAATGCCCCTGTTGGTAAATTGGTGTTGGTCCCTAATAGGCGAAACTAACAGAATTTTCATGGCATATTTTTATTGTTTAAGATGGCTGGCCTCTAACCTTTAGATTAGCCTTTTCATCTTAAGGCTAAAATTATATGATTAGTTTTAAGTTTTCAAAATATCATGATTTTAAGGATTAATAAATTTGTTACTATTTAAGAAACTTCAAAAAGATTTTTCAATAATCTGTGAATTTAAGAGTATTGTCCTTTATGAGTCATAATTTGAAGCCGGCAAATTGTTTCGTAAGTATGAAAATTTTTTAATCATAGTAGGTAAATTGTGCTTGGGTCACGGATTCAATTAGCCCAGGT
>CBDVAV010000862.1:0-1849 GCA_965372055.1 uncultured bacterium
CAGGTCCAGTGCTTCCTTTAATACAGGACTATTGTCAACACCTTTAACATACTTTGCTTGTTCCGCAAATGGAATCATCATGGGATTATTTTCAAAGAACTCCATGAAATTGGGGTCATCAAGAAGATTTTTCCTCTGTGGAAGCTGATTGGACAATTTCAATAGAAGAAGATCATTCTCGCTATTTATCATAAACCTTAAGAAATCCCATGCAGTTTGTGGTTTATCGCAAGTGTCAAAAATTACAATGCTTTTGGAATCTGCTGATGAATAAACAGGGCCTTGATAGTGGTCCGGGACGGGGATCGGTGCAAATCCAAACTCAAATCCTTCCTGCTTAAATTTATTGACATGTCTGATTTCCCAAGGGCCCGTAATTTTTGTGGCTATTTTTCTGGCCAAAAAAATATCCTGCCCAGCTCGTAATTGTTCTTTTGAATAATATTCATTTTTGTACAATTCGCCAAGAAATGCAAAAACATCAATTGCATGCTGATTATTAAATGCTGCTTTGTTGTTTTTTATTAGTGGAGCACCACCTGATGCAGCAAGGTACAATGGATAGAAATTCATCAACCTTTGATGCCAAATCACTTTTACTTCCGTGTACCCAATCCATTGATCAACATAACCATCTCCATCCTTGTCCTTTTTAAATTTTTCAGCAGCTTCGAGGTACTCCGAATAAGTGCCAGGTGATGTTTCGAATCCAAGCTGATTAATGATCTTTTTATTGTAGATCATCATCAGAGGGTTCATTTTCCAAGGAATCTGGTAGATATGACCATCATTGGAAGTAATTTCCTCGATCAAACTACTATCACAACGCTGATAAATAAAGTCCAAGAACCCGTCCAGGGTATCCAATGGTACCAGTTTCTTTGCATCGGCAAATAGTGCTACATCCCCTGGCCACATGCTGGCATAAATATCAGGTGTGGTCCTTCCTACAACAGCAGCTAATATTATCTCTTCACTGGATTGCCCTTCCGGAATTGGCTGGAAATCAATTTGCTCTTTAGGATGTGCCTGATTCCAATCACTAATTACTTTGCTGGTGAATGCTATTTCCCCGGCATTATTGGAAGACCATAAAAATATGTTGTCTTGATTGTCATTTTTGAAACCACAAGATTGTAATACTACAATTGCAATGAATGCGAGACGTGCTAATATTTGCCTTTGTTTGTTTGACACTTCCTAACCCTGTTTGTGCAACTAGTATACTGATTACTTAATATTAGCTAAAAAATAAAGGAAAAAGCAATGATTTAAACTTGAAGTTGCTAATCTTTTTTACGGGAACGATCCCGCGACCGTTTGCATATTTTACAGTATGACAATTCTTCAATGTAAGATGATTAACAAACCGTGGAATTGAACCTCAAGTGAGCAAACTTAAGATATGTCGAATTCCTTTTGAATCTCTTCCAAGGATTTCCCTTTTGTTTCAGGCATGATCTTCCAGACGAAGAAAAATTGAAGAACCATCATAATAGTAAAAAAGATAAAAGTAGATCCAGCTCCGATTTTAGCTGCTACTCCCGGAAAAATCTGGGCGATTACAGCGGCAAATATCCAATGTGTGAAACTGCCTAAAGACTGGCCTTTGCTACGAACCCTGTTTGGAAAGATCTCAGATATAAATACCCAAATTACAGCTCCCTGGGATATTGCAAAAAATGCGATGAAACCAAATAGATATAATGGGATCAGAACTGTACTTGTGCTTTCTGACAAAAAAGAATGTCCTACCAATCCAAGAAAAATAATAACACCAACGGAACCAACATACATCAACCCTTTCCTGCCATATTTATCAATTAAAAAAAGTGCAGTCAAAGTTGCC
>CBDVAV010000863.1:0-1831 GCA_965372055.1 uncultured bacterium
TGCGTGTTCAAGGTACCATCCTGCCACTGCGTGACCTGCCTCGTGGTAAGCAACAATCTTCTTTTCTTCCGGTGAAATGATTTTGTTCTTTTTCTCCAAGCCTCCTATTACTCTATCTATAGCATCCTGGAAATCAATCATTGTTACCGCCTTTCGATCCTTTCTGGAAGCTATCAATGCGGCTTCATTACATACGTTAGCTATTTCTGCTCCTGCAAATCCAGGAGTTAGTGTGGAAAGTTTTTTAGGATCGGTTTCCTTGGCCAGTTTAAGGGGTTTTAAATGGACTTTAAAAATTGCTTCCCTTCCAACTATGTCCGGTTTGTCTATACTAATCTGCCTGTCAAATCGACCGGGTCGTAGCAGTGCCATATCCAGTACATCAGGCCTGTTGGTCGCGCCAAGAATGATCACCCCTGAATCAGTTGAAAAACCATCCATTTCTACCAGTAATGAGTTAAGGGTATTCTCCCTTTCATCATTTGAACCTGGCATTTGACCTCGGCCCCTGGATCTTCCAATGGCATCAATCTCATCTATAAAAACAATACATGGAGCTTTCTCTTTAGCTTGCTTAAATAAATCCCTGACCCGGGCAGCACCAACACCAACAAACATTTCCACGAAATCAGAACCGGATAATGTAAAAAATGGAACGGCAGCTTCACCAGCCACGGCCTTGGCCAGTAAAGTTTTACCAGTGCCTGGAGGGCCTACCAGTAATGCTCCTTTAGGGATTTTCCCTCCTAGTTTTGTAAATTTTGACGGGTTTTTAAGAAATTCAACAATCTCCTTTACCTCTTCTTTAGCTTCTTCTACTCCTGCGACATTATCGAAGGTGATCTTTACCTTATTTTCTGCATCAAATAGTGCTGCACGTGATTTTCCAATATTGAATATCTGTCCTCCAGGGCCACCTCCGCCTGTCATCCGGCGCATTAAGAACCAGAAACCAAACAATATGAAAATCAGGAAACCCCAATTGAAAATCCATTGTGTGATATCATTTTTATCCTCTGAGGTGTAACCAATCCTTTTATCATCATCCATTTTCTCTTGGATGGCCCTAAAATCTTGGTTAAAAACAGTTATATCCGGAATATCATACCTGTAATGGGGCCCATTGGAAATACCAAAAGGGCTATTACTTTCCAATTCAGTACGATATCGGGCATTTTGGAGTGCTTCGGTTTTTAATGTAATCTCGACGTATCTCTGATTTCTAATTAGAACGACCTTTAAAATATCGTTGCTCAACATCATTTCTTCAAACCTATGGGGAGTAATGGTTATTGTTGAGCTACTTTTATTTAAATAAGTAACAGAGAAAACTACAATTAACAATGAGACAATTATCCATACTTGATAATTGGGTTTTTGTGGGCCTTTGGGCACCATCTTTTTCTTTTTATCAGCCATTTATTAAATCTTTTCCTCTTTGCTCAAATGATTAACGATTATAGATACAAAGTGTTCAAATCTCAACTTCCTGCACCGTCGTTGTTTGGGCATCTCCCCAAAGAGATTCTAATGCATAAAATTCCCGACTTTCATGTTTGAAAATATGGGCAACTACATCAATGTAATCTAACAAAATCCATTCTTTATTTGTTTTGCCTTCCGAATGCCAGGGATTTTCCTTTATATTTTTGTACACATATTCTTCGATCGATTCAGAAATGGAATCAACTTGCCTTTCAGAGTTCCCAGAACAAATTATAAAAAAATCCATTGAGTTACTTGAAAAAAAATTCAATCCAGAATTAATTGTAATGGGATCAAACACTCCCACAATAATGCTTGAAATAACAAATAAAAAAATTATTGGAGT
>CBDVAV010000864.1:0-1826 GCA_965372055.1 uncultured bacterium
GGAAAACAACCCTAAATGCTTGTGGACCCCCTCTGAGGATGTTATTAAAAACTCCAATATCAGAAAATACATGGACTGGTTGTCCATTAATAAAAAATTGACATTTAACGATTACCACTCTCTTTGGAAATGGTCTGTTGATGACCTCTCCGCTTTTTGGGGATCAATTTGGGAATATTTCCAGGTATCTACTTACAGGCCATACGATTATGTGATTTCCAACGACCCAATGCCAAAAACCAAGTGGTTTCATGGATCTACCCTTAACTATTCCGAACATATTTTTAAAAATAAGAACTCAGAATTTCCTGCAATCATTTATGGCTCAGAAAATTCAGGACCAGCCATAATAACCTGGAACGAACTTGAAAAGAAGGTGGCTGCGTTTCAACAATTCCTGAAAGATAAAGGAATAACTGCAGGTGATCGGGTGGTTGCATTTATCCCGAGCATCCCAGAAGCAACCATTGCCTTCATGGCAGTAAATTCAATAGGGGCAATATGGTCCAGTTGCTCCCCCGATTTTGGTACTAGCTCAGTGATAGATCGTTTTGCGCAGATCGAGCCAAAAATGTTGATAACAGTAGATGGTTATCTATATGGAGGAAAATCCTTTAAAAAAAAGACTGTAATTGATGAGGTACTGGAAAAACTTCCCACGATAAAGGAAACAGTCTGGATACCTTATCTAGATCCTAACTTCACTCCTGATAATCAAAATGCTACCCTATGGTCAGAAGCACTAAATAGTATCAGTGATGAATTAAAATTCACACCTGTTCCATTTGAACACCCAATTTGGGTTTTATATTCATCGGGAACCACGGGAATTCCCAAAGCTATCACCCATAGCAATGGTGGTGTATTACTCGAACATTTAAAGTACCTGGCTTTTCATAATGATGTAAAACCCGGAGACCGATGTTTTTGGTATACAACCACCGGATGGATGATGTGGAATTATATTCAAGCATCGATGCTGGTGGGAGGAACAGTGGTACTCTATGATGGAAGCCCTGCCTATCCAGACATGAATGTACTTTGGCAATTCGCTGAAGATGTAAAAATTACTCATTTTGGCAGCAGTGCAGGGTACATAGTGGCTAATATGAAGGAATGTACACATCCTGGGAAGGAATTTGATTTGGCATCTTTACGATCCATTGGATCTACCGGCTCTCCCCTACCACCTGAAGGGTTTAATTGGACATACAATGAGGTAAAGGAGGATCTTTGGCTTGCTTCAATTAGTGGGGGATCAGATGTCTGTAGCGCATTTGTCGGAGGTGTGCCGCTTTGGCCCGTGTACTCCGGGGAAATCCAGTGCCGTGCATTGGGATGTGCCCTTGAAGCATATAACGAAGATGGAAAGCCTATCCTTAATGAAGTTGGTGAAATGGTAATCACTAAACCTATGCCTTCAATGCCTGTTTATTTTTGGAATGATAAGAATTTTGAAAGATATAAAAGCAGTTACTTCGACACATACCCAGGTGTATGGCGGCATGGGGATTGGACTGAAATCACCTCCCGGAACGGCCTGATAATATACGGTAGGTCAGATTCAACCCTTAATAGGGGTGGTGTCAGGATCGGTACCAGTGAGGTTTATAGGGCGGTTGATAAAATATATGAAGTTAAAGACAGCCTTATAATTTGTATTGAAAAAGAAGGTGGCGAGTATTTTATGCCTCTTTTCGTTGTCCTGAATAAAAATGTCGAATTGGATAGATCATTGATAGATAAGATAAACCAGACCATCAGATCAGATTACAGCCCTCGACATGTGCCCGATAAAATTATACAAATAGATGAAGTACCCTATA
>CBDVAV010000865.1:0-1810 GCA_965372055.1 uncultured bacterium
CAGCTTATTTGGCAGGGGAGTTTGAATCAGCTCAAAATCAATTGGCCCAGATTAATTTTTATGTTGAGGATACAACTTTTAAAGCTGGCCTAAAATATCTTGAAATCATTACTTTAAACCAAATGCTTAAATGGGATGAAGCCAAAAATATTGCGGTTGGCTATAATGAGGAGTATAACCTAGGATTAAACATTGACGAATTGTACGGCACAAAATACCCAAAGGTACGGACTGGAAATAAATTAGAATATCTGGCCGCTATTTTCCCCGGATTTGTACAGGCCAGGGAAGGAAAAGTATTTGATGGTATTGTTTCAGCAGGTTTAAGAGGGGGTGCTTTGGCGTGGGGTGTCCACCAGGTTTTGAATGACTTTATTTTTTCAGGAATAATTACCGGCGGGGGGTTATATTATATCTTTTACAGCGGTGCTGTCCATTATGCCATGGAATTGACAAAGGAAAATAATCAACGGAAGATCAAAGAGTACAATGATTTGATAAATTTAAAAATTCTGAATATGGAGATCACTCGTAATAATTATTAAAATCAATAATCCAGTTACTATTTATTTTGGTATATTTTATGGAAATTAAACTATGAATTGAAAGCAAAAGCATTAATTATGAAAAGACTTAAATTATTTGCACCTGTTTTACTATTGTTATTGGCAACGAGTTGGGGATCATCTCAAAATAAGCCTATCACTACAAAGGATATAAAAAATAAAGTTGCGGTACATAAAAGTGTAGCTATACTTCCCATCAATTTTTTTAAGAAGACCTATGATGAGATGCCTGATGGAGTTACAGAAGAGATTATGGCTGAAGGCGAAGCTGAAAAAGGATTGATATTTCAAAATAAATTTTATGAAACGGTTACCAAAAAGTCACATAAACAATCTTATACCTGGATGCCAGTTGAAGAAACCAATGCAAATCTAAAAGAAAAGGGCTACCAGTTAGATGCACTTCAAGATGTTGCAATGTCTGATCTTGCAGCCCGGCTTGGTGTGGATGCTGTGGTTTCTGGAATCGTGGAAACGCCCAAGTTTGTATTGCCCTATTCCAGGGGTTCAGAAAAACAGCCTATGGGAAAAGTTTACGGATTACAGGGTAGTGGGACTTATATTGTATTTTTCATTCATTTAGCTGGAAGTTCTGCCGCTGCTGGGGCACCCGGTGAAGCTGCATCATCATCCGAGGGTGATCCACCTATTTGGCAATGGCGAATAAAAATGAACGGTTCGTTTAAGAATCCCGATAAAATGATGGAGATTGTTTTCAAGAATTATCTCAGCGAAAGATTCCCCTATAAATACTGACAGAATACGTAAATCAAAAAAAGAGGCTGTTAATCATTTCTAACAGCCTCTTTTATTTTATAGGGTTATGCCATTACCACATTATAAATGCATCACTTCCTTCGTATTTACCCAAATCATTGTTAAAAACTGAGATAAGTAATACGATTGTATCACCAAGCCAAAGAAGTCCAAAAAATCCTCCAAAGGTTAATATATATCCTACAATCAATATAGGTGTGCCGCCAAGGTAAACTCTATGAATAGCAGACCATCCTATAAACCAGGATATTACGAATGCTGCAATTGGGCTTGCACCTTCTTTAATCTCAAATCTTGCATTGGTGTCTTCGTAGAGTTTTGTCAAATCTATATTTGCTTTTTGAACACTAATGGCATTATCAAATATAGACTCAATTTGAGTATCATCTACTCGGTATTTAGAATTCCCAAATGATTGAGCAATAACCACACAAAGGGCTACAATACTAACAAGCAAAGTTTTTTTC
>CBDVAV010000866.1:0-1769 GCA_965372055.1 uncultured bacterium
GGTTCAATCTTTTCTTTGCTTTTTGCATATTTGGTAAGATTTTTAGCCGTGGCTTATAATCCTATCCAGGCAGGTTTCGATAAAATTTCCCCTAACCTTGAGAACGCTTCCCGGGTATTGGGTTCCAGTCCACTTAAAACCCTCTTTAAAATCGATCTTCCTTTGGTTAAGGGAGCAGTATTGGCCGCAGCACTATTGGTGTTTGTGGATGTTTTAAAAGAATTGCCCCTCACTTTAATATTACGTCCGTTCAATTTTCATACCCTGGCAACAAAAGCATTTCAATTGGCTTCTGATGAAATGGTAGCACAATCTGCTATCCCCTCATTAATGATTATATTAGTTGGATTGATTCCTATATTTTACCTGAACAGATTTATAACTACAAAGAATCAGGTATGACTGCGATTGAGCTAATAAATATCTCAAAAACTTTTCCAGGCAATAGCCAACCTGCTGTTGACAATATAAGTTTAGGAGTATCTGAGGGTGAGATATTAGTCCTGTTGGGTGAAAGCGGAAGCGGGAAAACAACCATTATGAGACTGATCGCTGGAATTGAGGACCCTGAATTTGGGGAAATAAAAATCGGCAATATAACAGTTGCTTCAAAATCTACCTTTATACCAGCAGAAGAAAGAAAGGTCGGATTGGTATTTCAAGACTATGCACTTTTTCCGCACCTCACCGTAGCCAAGAATATTGCTTTTGGGCTCTTTGCTTTAAATTCGGATACAAAAAAGGAAAGGGTATCGGAAATGCTGGAAGTTGTTGGATTAAAAGGATTTGACAATAGATTTCCTCACCAGCTTTCGGGAGGGGAGCAACAAAGAGTAGCCGTTGCAAGAGCACTAGCACCTCACCCTCAGGCAATCCTGCTCGATGAACCTTTCAGTAACCTGGATGACACATTAAAGGTTCAGATGAGAAAGGAGTTAAAAAGAATAATAAATTCAATGGGTATTACAGCAATAATAGTCACCCATGATATCCAGGATACATTTGCCATAGCCGACAGGGTAGCATTAATCCGTTCTGGAAACCTTATCCAATCCGGTGAACCCATGGAACTCTACAACTATCCCAAAGATGAGTATGTAGCTAATTTTTTTGGACGCACAAACATTATTGATGGCTTCAAAAACGGGCAGTATATTGAATCAGCATTGGGCAAATTTCAAATGGCTGGTGATAATTTTGATAAAATTTGTATTCGCCCGGAAGATATTGTTGCCGGGCCAAATCTTGGTCAAGGTATTAAAGCCAGATTGATCGAGATTAATTATGTTGGCGACCACGCATTTTTAAGATTTGAAGTACCATGGAAGGAAAGTATTCTGGAAATCCTGGTGAAAGCACATATTTTTGAAAATTGGAGCATCGATGATTATTACTCATTAATTCCCAGGAAGGATAAGGTTCACTTCTTAAGACAAATTAGGACGTAGTGAGGATAATTATTGTATTATACTAATTTTAGATTTATCTTTGAATAATTTAGAACCATTCTAAATAAGGAATTGGCTAACTTCATAAAAATAATAATTGCTGACTCACAATATCTTACCAGAAAGGGATTAAAACACCTGATTTCCAAAACCAAAGGAGTAAAATTAATTGCTGAATCAAGTACAACAAAGGCAATGATTGAAAGCACGAATCGCTTGAAACCAGATGTGATTATGATGGACTTCCATCAGCAGGACGATATTGATCTTAAGGATATTAAAAGTATAAAAAACCAATCGCCAAAATCAAATAATATGGTG
>CBDVAV010000867.1:0-1761 GCA_965372055.1 uncultured bacterium
TGGAATGGGAAATATCAGTGGTGTTGCTGTTGCTAGAGTAACCGGTGGCCCGGGGGCAATATTCTGGATGTGGGTTAGTGCTTTGGTTGGTGTGGCAACCAAATTTTTTACCTGTTCTTTGGCTATCATGTACCGTGGAAAAGATTCGGCAGGTTTAATTCAAGGAGGGCCGATGTATGTTATTACCGAGGGGCTGGGAAAAAAATGGAAACCACTTGCCATACTTTTTTGTGTAACAGGAATGATTGGGGTTTTGCCAATTTTTCAGGCCAATCAACTTACACAGGCGTTTAGGGATGTCTTACTTATCCCTAACGGTATTGAGGTTGGATTTGCATCAGACTTGATTACCGGAATTGTAATAACCATTATTGTTTCCATTGTTATACTTGGAGGTTTGCACAGGATTGCCACAGTGGCCGGTAAATTAGTTCCGATAATGGTGGTATTGTATTTTGTAACAGTAGTAATTATTGTACTGGTAAATATTGACGTTGTGCCCGCTTCATTCGCAATGATATTTGAGGATGCTTTTACTGGAAATGCCGTACTGGGAGGTGCAGTTGGGTCCGTTATCTTAATCGGTGCAAAAAGAGCTGCTTTCTCCAATGAAGCTGGAATAGGGACTGCACCTATGGCTCATGGGGCGGCAAAAACAAATGAACCTATACGAGAGGGATTGGTAGCTATGTTGGGCCCTGTTATTGACACTATTATTGTTTGTACACTCACTGCCTTGGCCATATTGATTACCGGAGTTTGGCAAACCAGTGAAAGCAATGGGGTTACCCTAACTTTAACAGCCTTTGATTCAGCAATTCCTGTGGTGGGCAAATATGTTTTAATCGCCTGTATCCTTATTTTTGCGACAACATCCTTGTTTTCACTTTCATACTATGGCTCAAAATGCTGGTCGTTCTTGTTTGGAGCCAGTACGACCAGGTATTACGAGTATTTCTATGTTATATCCATCATAGTAGGTGCCGTATCATCACTCACGGCAATTATTAGCTTAATTGATGCCATGTATGCAATAATGGCAATTCCAACAATGACTTCGGCGATTCTCTTATCACCAAAAGTATTGAAGGAATCAAAAGCTTATTTTGGTCGTCTCAAGAATAAGTAGGATTATTATTCTCCCGCGAGTTTGTACAGGTAATTGATAAATCCCTTTTTATCATAATTGGCCATGCCAACCTTTTTGGTTACGATCTGGCCTTCAGGGCTTATCACAAAAGTAGTTGGGATTTCAGATGCATAGTAAACATCTGGGAGGTAGCCAACAGGTTCATAAACGGGAAAGGTAAATCCTTTCTTCTCGATAAACTTCCTGGCTTTTTCCGAATTCCGATCCAGTGATATCATGACGAATTTTATATTCTCTGAATCAATCTTGTCATATAATTTTTGAATATTTGGCATTTCAGCTATACACGGAGCACACCAAGTTGCCCAAAAGTTGATGAAAACAACTTTATTTTTATAATCTTCAAAATTGAGTATTTCACCATCCAAGGTCCTTAATTTCATATCATAATCAGCTTTTTCCACCTCGGAAGCCGGAAGTTGTGATGGAGTGATGATGCCCGTGGAAAGGACTATTCTTTGGGCGAAAGCGGCTACTTCAGTATGAAGTCCGGTGAAATAAAGAACTGCAATAACTGTAAGTATTACTCCCCAATCTTTGATCTGCTTTTTTACAAAATTTTTTGAAAACATATTTCTTTAATGTTATTTACATCTTACAATGCTATTATG
>CBDVAV010000868.1:0-1753 GCA_965372055.1 uncultured bacterium
CCTGCATATCCCCAACTTTAAGGGTAGGCCGGTCTTCTTGCCAAGCCATCAATTCAACGATAGAGATGTATACAAATAAAGAAGAAAGAAGTAGTGGTTTCAAAGTGAATCTGACAGCTAATTCAATAAATCAATAATAATAATTCTTTATTCCAATATAGAAGCTTTTATACAAGTGGTTATTGTTAATTGATCCTATTTGAACTGCTTTGGGATTTGTGATTGCGGATTATGAAACAGTACTAATTTATCAATGAAGTTATATGATTTCAAAATTGGGAATGGCAATATTGAAACTATCCATTAAGGTGCACGGTATAATCAACATTCGATTATTTTGCAAAGTTTACTAATCTTTTAAATTACGAAAAATTGACTTTTCTTAGGCAATTATTTAATATTGTATATAAGGGTCTATATATCTAATAATATAGTCGCCTATGAAGATGGAAAAATTAATTGCATTACTTTGTGTTGAGGTGTGGGTTTCTCATTCGAGCCCCAGTGAGTTACTTTAACCGATAAACCCAATTAAATATGCTCCTGAACTACTTCAAAGTCGCGGTCAGAAGTCTGATCAAACACAAGTTCTATTCCATGATCAATGTCATTGGCCTGGCTATAGGTGTGGCTTGTTGTTTATTGATAATGATTTTTGTAATGGATGAAATCAGTTATGACAGATATCATGTAAAAGCCGAAAGGATTTACAGGATGGGTTTCACAGGGATCCTGAATGGCAATGAATTTACCGGTGCCCAGGTTGGTGCCATAGTGAAAGATGCCTTAATAAATGATTTTCCAGAAGTAGAGGAGGTGACACGTTTCAGGCAAAGGGGGAGTTTCATGGTAAGGTATCAAACCGAGACCTTTAAGGAAGAAGATATTGTCTTTGTCGACGGAAATATCTTCGAAACATTTACCTTAAATTTAATTCAAGGAAATGCAGCAACAGCATTAATGGAACCCAACTCCATGGTGATAACCCCCACCATTGCCAAAAAATATTTTGGGGATGATGATCCACTAGGAAAGCAGGTGATCCTTGATAATAAAACGGAGTACAAGATCACCGGGGTGATGGAGGAGATCCCCAGGAATACACATTTCAATTTTGATATCTTTTTGTCAATGGAGTCATTGGAAGAAAGTCGGAGCGATCAATGGATGAACTTCAGTTATCAAACCTACATTGTATTACGGGTGGACGGTAGTCCTGAAGAACTGGAAGATAAATTTAAAGGAATGATTGAAAAGTACATCGGCCCGCAAATTGAAGAATATCTCAATATAAGCCTGGATGAATTAGAAGAGCAGGGTACCAAGCTTGGCTTTTTTGTAGACCCCATGCTGGATATACATTTGCACTCTAAAATCCAAGGTGAACTGGCACCTCCAAGTGATATACTTTATGTTTACATTTTTTCGGCAATCGGCATTTTCATATTGCTAATTGCTTGTATCAATTTCATGAACCTGTCCACCGCGAGATCAGCAAACCGGGCCAAGGAAGTTGGTATTAGGAAAGTGATGGGTTCATTAAAACGACAACTGGTGAGACAGTTCATAATGGAATCCATAATAGTCAGCCTTGTTGCTTTTATTCTCGCTGTGGTGATTTCTTTACTTGCCATGCCACAGTTTAATGACCTTTCCGGCAAACAATTGGTGATCCCTTTCACTTCACCCCTATTTTTACCGGCATTGATTGTAGCTGCTATAATAGTAGGCTTCTTAGCTGGAAGCTATCCGG
>CBDVAV010000869.1:0-1738 GCA_965372055.1 uncultured bacterium
ATAAGTTGACTTTAACACCTAGAAATAAATGAAAATAGCAATAAAAATTATACTGATTGCAGCCTTGGAGTATCTTGCTGAGATGTATTTCCCCTGGTGGTCTGGGTTGGTGGTGGCTTTTCTGATAAATGCCATCATCTATACAAAAGGGGGTTCATCCTTCCTTTCTGGATTTTTGGGCGTAGGTCTTTTATGGCTAGTAATTGCCTGGAACATTGATGCTGACAATGCTTCCTTGCTTTCTTCCATGGTTTCGAAAATACTTCGTGTTAATTCTACAATTGCCATTTTAGCTCTTACCTTCCTTGTCGGAGGATTAGCAGGTGGATTTGGAGCTTTGGCAGGTAGCCATTTTAAAAACCTGATAAGGAAGAAGAAAGACCAATATTATTATAATTAGCAATAATTATTAGGCAATAGTTACACTACAATTGCCGCCCCTCCTTCAATGCTCACTTCATAAAATCCTGGTTGATGGCCAAATCGATTGGAAAACCCCTTTTGTAAATAATCTTCATATTCATTTACAACATTCTTGTTAACCAAGTTAACAGTGCAACCACCAAATCCCCCTCCCATCATTCTGGCACCTGACACTCCTTCAAAATTGGTCGATTGCTCAACCAAAAAATCCAATTCCTCACAACTTACCTGGTATTCGTTTCTTAATCCTTCGTGTGATGCCCATAATAACTTTCCCAATTGACTAAAATTTCTTTCCTCAATGCAGCTAACTGCTTCGTGTACCCGATGATTCTCCTCTAATATAAATTTGACCCTCATAAATTGTGTTGAGTTTAAACTAGTTTTTGAATCACTTAATTGCTCAAAATTAACATCCCTTAAACTAGTGATATCTCCGTACCGGGAATTAAATATGGCTACAGCTTGATCACACTCTTTTCTTCGAATATTATATTGTGATTCAGCTAGTGAATGTTTTACTTTAGAATCACAGAGTAGCAGTGTGTAATTCTCCAAGTCAGCAGGAATTAGTCTTTTAGTCTGTGATTGGCAGTCAAGTAAAATTAAATGCCTCTGCTTTCCAAACAGACAGGCAGTCTGATCCATAATTCCACAATTGAGACCTATAAAGTTGTTTTCCACCGATTGAGCTTTTAATACCAACTCTTCATTCCCATAGCCTAATTCAAATAGATGGTTCAAGCCCCAGGCTGTTCCACAAGTAAGTGCTGCTGAAGATGAAAGTCCTGCACCTATAAGAATATTGCCGCCAAAAACCATATCAAACCCCTCTGATAATTCCAACTCATTTACTGCTCCAATTATATAATCGGCCCATGTATATTCTGCATGCTTCAATTTAGATACAATAAACTCCACAGATTGGTTGAGCTCCAAAGCAGTTATTCGACAGTTTGAAGTTCCATTACTGCCAATGGCAAAATAAATAGACTGGTTAATGGCTGCCGGCAACACCCACCCCTGGTTATAGTCGGTATGCTCACCGATAAGGTTTATCCTCCCCGGTGCCTTGACCAAAATCGGATCATGGCTAAATTGCTTTACAAATTCACTTTTAACGTCTGTAAGTGTTACCAAGGCTACCAGAAAATAAAATATAACACTGCTAAAATTCCCAAGATACCAATTGAAGCAATATTAAAAACATCACTTGATTTGAAAATTATAGAAGAATGATCAATCGCTTTGGCGTCCGATACTTTATTAACAATTAAGGATATTGTAACAAGAAACAGGGACAGTATTATGAATG
>CBDVAV010000870.1:0-1728 GCA_965372055.1 uncultured bacterium
GGATTTTTAGAGTTCAAACGCCGTGATCTAAAATCGCGAAAACCTGATCGGAGAATTAAGGATTGGAATGAATTTCATTCGTATCTAGGCGAGGAAATCCTGCAAGAACAAGGTGCCCGGTGCATGGGTTGTGGCATCCCTTTTTGCCACACGGGAATGACCATTAACCGAATGACTTCAGGATGTCCAATAAATAACCTAATCCCTGAGTGGAATGATTTGGTGTACAAAGGAGAGTGGAAATTGGCATTGGGAAAACTTAGTCAAACCAATAATTTTCCCGAATTTACTGGCAGGGTTTGCCCGGCACCATGTGAAGGATCTTGTACCCTGGGAATTAATAATCCCCCTGTTACGATAAAGAACATTGAGCTTGCAATAGTCGAAAAAGGATTTAATGAAGGTTGGATAAGCCCTACTCCCCCTGAAACTAGAACAGAGAAAAATGTAGCAATTGTAGGATCAGGCCCCGCTGGATTAGCCTGTGCCGACCAATTGAACAAGGTTGGCCATAATGTTACTGTATTTGAACGATCTGACCGCCCGGGAGGGCTTTTAATGTATGGGATCCCAAACATGAAACTTCCCAAGGTGGATATTGTAGAAAGAAGAATTAACCTCCTTGAAGAGGAGGGAATCAATTTTATCCTTAACACCGAGGTAGGGAAAAATTATCCATTAAAGAAGCTTCGTTCAGAATTCGATGCTGTTGTTTTATGTGGGGGAGCTACCAAACCCGGGAATTTATCCATTGAAGGAAGATCACTTGAGGGTATTTACTTTGCCATGGATTTTCTGAAAGCAAATACAAAAAGCCTTCTCGACAGCCAATTGGAAGATGAAAAATATATATCAGCCAAAGGAAAGAATGTGGTGGTAATTGGTGGGGGTGATACCGGTACTGATTGTGTTGGCACTTCTATCAGACATGGTTGTAAAAGTATTGTTCAGCTTGAAATCATGGACAAACCACCTGTACAAAGGGCCAATGATAATCCGTGGCCGGAATGGCCGAAGGTTTATTTCCTGGATTATGGCCAGGAAGAGGCAAAATCAATTTTCGGCAATGACCCGAGAAACTATTCTGTTATAACCAATAATTTTTCCGGGGACAAGCATGGGCAGGTGCAAAAATTGCACACTTCAAAAGTTACCTGGTCGATAGGTGAAAATGGTGCACCAGTGCCAACCCCAGTCCCCGATACCAGTAAAATTATCAAAGCAGACCTGGTATTATTGGCATTGGGATATTCTGGGCCAGAAACCAACATGCTAAAATCACTTAAAATTGAGCAAGACAAGTACTCCAATGTAAAAGCAGATTATAATAACTTTCAAACAAATGTGGAGGGTATTTTTACAGCCGGGGATATGAGGAGAGGGCAATCTTTGGTAGTCTGGGCAATTAATGAAGGCCGGGGGGCTGCAAGGGAAATAGACAAGTACCTTAGTGGAGAAACTTATTTTCAATAGATTTAATTCCTCAAAATTCATTCTTTGATTAATTTTCACTTATTGAGATGGGTGAAACCTCACTCCGCCAACTGACGGTGGCAACTTTAGGGTTATTGAATATTGAACAACGATTAACGATTTCAGATTTTTGAAGATTTCCCTATGATCCGTTCAAGAAGCAAGGACATATTTCACAAAGCTTATTGATGCTGGTGTGAAATAGTTTTGCAAGCACTTCTAAAATTAAAAATCGGTGTTCCTTGTTCGACATTC
>CBDVAV010000871.1:0-1728 GCA_965372055.1 uncultured bacterium
CAGGAGAAATACTAGTTTCAGAATCAGTTTACAATAATATCAAAAAACCAGGAAGGAATCCATACAGCGTTTCAAAAGAAATGTTTTAACAACTCCCCCTACCAAAAATCCTCCGGGCAAAGCACTTTTCCTTTGCTTGGGAAGTTATACCCCACTACAATCTCGTGACTCCCGGAACTATGAAGCCTTATTTTCGATGTGGTTAAGTCATAGGAATAGCTCAGGTTAAATCCTGATTTCAGAGAAGCAAATCCGATCATTGCGGCAATAGCGTCATTGTCTCTGTAGGATAACCCTGCCCAGGCATTAGCCTTATATTTTACTTTAACATTGATATCAAAATGAGAATACACTGGCTTTACAGCTTTTAGTAAAACAGAGGGTACTAAGGACCAATCTTTATTTAGTCTAAAATTATACCCACCATGTAAAAAGTAATGATTATTAAGTTTACTAAATGCTGCAATAGTTGTTTCCGGTGATTCGAAAATTCTATTTTGGATCACCTGGCTCATGGAAACCCCAAAAAAGGTTTTATCTGAGTAAATCCAAATACCAAAACTGATATCGGGTAAAAACCTGCTTTGTATCCCAAATAAAACTGCATTATCATTGGGATTTGTGAGTGTAATTTTATCGGCATCAACTTTAGTTTGCAACAGACCGGCAAAAGCACCCATAGAAAATTTCACCTTTTTTGTTAAAGATAAATGATAAGCATAGGAAAGGTATAATCCTGTCCTACTGGTAGGGCCAGTTACATCATTGAATATATAGCCACCGATACCTTGATGATGCACTTTCTTTCTAATAAATCGGTCATCTATCTTGTTTATAGGTCCATGGATGCTTAAAAAATATGTTTTAGGGGCATCATCAAATCCTACCCACTGGATTCTATAGCCAGCTTTGACACTGATATTGTCATTTATCCCTGTAACAGCTGGATTAAATAAATAGTTATTGATCATATACTGGGTGTATTGAGGTCTTTGTTGACCGTATGATGACAAAATACAGAGCGGCAATATTGAAATACTTACTATTATTTTCAACGGCATCCTTTTCATCGGAGTACTGTTATCGATCCTTTTAAATTTGGAAAGCCATCTTTTAAATCAAGTACATAATAATATGTGCTTACCGGCACATCCTGACCATTAAATTTTCCATCCCATGGTTCACCATATCCATGGGAAGTCAAAATAAGTTTTCCCCATCTATTATATAAATACAAAATTGATTGAGGATATTCTTCTATTTCTTCAATTTCCCATATATCGTTAATACCGTCTCCGTTAGGCGTAAATGTATTGGGGACACCTAGCTTGGGGGTTACGAAAACCGTAACTGAATCAGTATTAGGGCATCCTTCATTGGTTATGCCATTTAACATATATGTTATGGTTTCTAGAGGGGAGGCAACAGGATCAGCGACTAAAGGATCACTTAATCCTAAAGGAGGGTTCCATGAGAAATTGCTACCATTGGTGGCATGCAATATGGTACTAAATCCTTCCCTAATGGTCCGATCTGGTCCGGCATCAATTGGAGATATTTCAATTACTTCAACCGGTTCAGGAGGGGATACATCAAAACATATACTATCAGTTACGATGACCCGGTAATATATATCAGACAATGGGCTTTCAAATATTTGATTCTCAGTAGCTCCAATTATATCGGTCCAAACAGTGGTATCGGAGGAGGATTGCCATTGGATTCCTG
>CBDVAV010000872.1:0-1700 GCA_965372055.1 uncultured bacterium
GGGGGGTATAATAATCACATAACTACCTAATTAAGCGGGAATCCAATGCTTGTAATAAACTGTTGAAAGATGAAAGAAAAATTATTCCTAATTCTTCTAACTATGAACTCTGGTTCTTCTCTTTATCAAGAAGTTTGGTTGTGGATTGTTTTTAGGGACTGCATTATAAAATTTAGAACCATTGAAATTAAAACCACTATTAAACCGCTATAATGATTATGATCATTGCCATCATTAACCAAAAAGGAGGTACTGGCAAAACAACAACAGCTGTGAACGCGGGAACCGCACTGGCCGCGTTGGGTCATAAAGTACTATTGGTTGACCTGGACCCTCAGGCAAGTTTAACATATTCATTAGGAATTAGCGATTTCAAGAATTCCATAAGTGAGCTACTGCTTTTGGAAACAACCCTGGATGAAGTAACGGTAAGCCGTGAAGGGATGAACATTGTGCCTTCAAATATCGACCTTGCTGACCTTGAATTTGCTATTGCAAAACTTGAAGATGGTAGGGAGTCATTGCTGAAAAAAGCATTAAATGGCTCAGAAAATTATGACTTCGTTTTGATTGATTGCCCACCATCATTATCACTGTTGACAGTTAATGCCCTGGTGGTGGCCGATAAAGTGATTATTCCGCTGCAAATGGAAGTGCTGAGCCTCCAGGGTCTGGATCATATATTGGGCACCATCAAAAAAATTACCAAAGTAGTTAACGGTAATCTTGAGATCATGGGTGTGCTTCCTGTAATGGTAGATAAAAGGAGAAATCTAAGTACTGAAATCCATGATTACATTAAGGTCAACTTTAAAGATGTACATGTATTCGAAAATTATATAAGAACAAATGTGAGAACAACAGAAGCTCCCTCATTTGGTAAAAGTGTTATCAATTATGCTCCCAAATCAAACGGGGCAAAAGATTATCTCGCTTTCGCCAGGGAATTTCAACAAATAAATTCAAAACAATTAGTATAAAAATCAATCGTGAATCAAAAAATTAAAAGTATCATTTAAACTCTATGAATTATGGCTTTAGGAGGCAACATTAAAAAAGAATCACTAATACCGGAAGGTAATGGTAAAAAGAATTCAAAGCAGGAGGACAAGTCCCTCTTTGGCAGGATCGGTGGCAAAGACGCCGTAAGTGCAACAGTAGACATTTTTTACGATAAAGTACTGGCCGATGACAGCATCAGTCATTTCTTTAAAAGTACCGATATGTCCAAGTTGAAAACAAAGCAAAAAGCTTTTGTGACCATGGCCTTTGGCGGGCCCGTTAAATACACAGGAAAGAACATGCAGGAGGCTCATGCCAAGTTCGTGGATATGGGGCTGAACAATAATCACTTCGATACGGTTGTTGGTCACCTGGTAAGTACTTTACAGGAACTGAAAGTGCCAGATGAACTGATCCAGGAGGCAGGGGTGATTGTTGAAAGCACCAGGAAGGATATATTATCTGGTCACCCAAAATCCACCCATGATGTATCCGGTGAAGACCAATATTTACAAGTATTGGAAACCTGCATTGATGGGGTTGTAACCATTAGTGAAAAAGGAATCGTGGAATTTTTTAATGCAGCTGCTGAAACATTGTGGGGATACAGTAAGGAAGAGGTTTTGGGAAAAAATGTTAAAATGCTTACACCCCCCGAAATCGCCAAGGACCATGATGGATTTCTAGGCAATTATGTA
>CBDVAV010000873.1:0-1699 GCA_965372055.1 uncultured bacterium
CTATCTAAGTTGTCTTCTGGAAATAAATGAATCCAAGCATTATTGCTGTCTCATTTCTAAAAGGAAAAACCATTTCCGAGGAAAGCCCGAAAGTGCTTTTTAGAGAAACCTCCAGGTTATTTGTATCTAAAAACGCCATCAATAAATTAATTATAGGATGTTGGGGTGCAAAACCTAGAGCCTGGGTACTCTCATTAGTGCAATTGTAATTGTAATATTTTAAAGCCAGTTCATTGGTTATAAGATGACTGATATTTTCTGCATTACTTTTTTTCCATAAGATATTTTCAAACGCCGAAAAAGAGCTAAATGCATCCAATTTATTGAGTGCCGCCAAAGCAAGTTCAGCCATTTCAATGGAATTCAAAATCGAGATTGCAATTAAAGAATATACAAAAAGTAATACTAAATTATTTAGGTAATTATGGATATTCTGCGCATATTTTCATCAATTATTAAAATATTAAAGGCTTATGACTCCTATGAAACTACCTAAATTAACATATGTTTTTTTTACTATATTGATTATTTCATTTGGTTGTAAAGAAGATGGAAATAAAGAATCTGAAGAAACAACAATTTCTCCCCGCGAGCTTATGCTGGCCAGGGCAGATTCCTTGGAGTTGGATACCGACTATAGTCCACCTCCGGGGGATGCACTTTCTCACCATACTTCTGGGTTCGCCAAGATATTGTGTTCTGCTATATTTATTACAGGCCTGGATATGGAATTTGCCGCTGAAAATGTAGGCTATTTTACCAGTCCTTATGAACAACGTGCCAGTATAACTGATCGTGTAATTGACCTGGACAACAAAGCTGTACATTTAACACTGCCAGATGGCACTGTAAGAACCGCAAAGTATTTGGGGGATCAGGGGTGTGTGACTTTGCCGATAGGTGTTGACTCGGTATATTTTACCCCTGTTGATGTTATCAGTAAATTACCTGATCCTGCTACTGAACCCTGGCCACTAGGGGATGTGCTTCCTGATGAACCATTTGCTTCATCACTAAATATGGAGAAAGTTAGTGAAGCAGTGGAGGCGGCTTATGAGAATGAGGATGGATTGACCGCAGCTTTTGTTGTCACCTGGAAAGGAAGGATTATTGGGGAACGTTACGGTGAGGGAATAACCATGCATACCCCATTGGAAAGCTGGTCAATGGGAAAAAGTTTAACAGCTACATTGATGGGGGTTCTTATACAACAAGGGGATTATGAACTTATGCAACCAGCCCCAGTACCGCAATGGCAAGGAGAGGGGGACAACAGGGCCAAGATTAGAATAGGTGATATTCTTCACATGTCGAGTGGTTTGCGATTTCGTGCCCCACAGGACCCAGATTTTGATGAATCATTGGGATATCCGGATCATCTCTATGTATATACAGGAAGTGTTAATTCATTCGAATGGGCAGCAACAAGGCCTCAGCAATGGGAGCCAAACACCATTGGCAGGTATCGTAATTCTGACCCCGTACTCATTAATTACCTTATTAGGCTTGCAGTCGAGGCCAGGGGAGAAGAATATTTATCATTCCCACAGAGGGCTCTTTTTGATAAACTTGGCATACAAAACATGGTGCTTGAAACCGACCCTTACGGCAACTTTCTTCTTCAAGGATATGAGTTTGGCAGCGGACGTGATTGGGCCCGATTGGGTAACCTGTACTTACAAGATGGAATGTGGATGGG
>CBDVAV010000874.1:0-1695 GCA_965372055.1 uncultured bacterium
ATTGAGGCCTATCGCATCGGTAAAAGCCTTTAATGCTTCTTTAAATTCACTATTAGCAACATTTTCCAAACCCACTTTGAAATAGGCATCAGCGGTGTTTTGCGAATTAGCGATTGTTATGGATAATAGCAGGATTAACCCAGTATAGATTCTCATTATTTCCCTGTTGATATTATCCAAAAGTATCAATTATTGGTGGTTTTTTAATAATATCAATCAGAAATCCAGAATTTCCCTCCCAGCAAACGGAGGTTCAGTCGGAGATTATTTAGACACCCCTTGGAGAAGGGAATTAATTCATGTCAACTCCTGGTGGATTAAAATTTGAATTGATTTTCTTCACGGCTTGCCTTGGATGGCAATACGTAAAATACTCCTGCATTAAACCTATAGGTTGGCACTACCTGAGTTCCTTCAATGTCTGCAAAAATGGGCAGTTCAAAACTAAAGTTGGCCGCCATCCTTGAACTGATATTGATGCTGATGCCTGGTATAATAAAGACCCAATCCCCTCCGGTATTTGGTCTTTCAACATCAAACCCCTTATCTTGGGTTATTGTTCTGAACCTGAATGACAACGAGGGATCAACTACCACGGTTTTTATTGCAACCCTATCGGAAACCGACAGGACTGCCTGGAATTCATTTCCATATTCATAAGGAAGTAATCCATCAATAAAGTTCCTATTTTTCCCAGTTAACCTGTAGATACTGGTTAATGATAAACTCATGGACGGCCTGATCCCCGTGGGCATAATATAACTGCCCCAGATTACCAGGTCCCAGGCACCACTGCCAGGCTGAAGGTCTGGCTCTGGCCTGTCAATCCTGCCTCCTTCGTCAAATGAACCCAGTGGTATTTTCGGGCCAACTCCCAGGTGAAGGCTCCTTTTGCTGTTTATAGAGGTCAATCGATATTTGGCCAATACTACAGCATCCCCAATTCCATTGATTCCGATAAAATCTTCTATCCCATTTCTTGTTACGGATCTTTCCTGCCTTACAAAGGAGAAAAAGGCATCAAATGACAATCGTTCGGTTGGGGCAAATCCTATCTGGTAAAGTACCGAATGGGTAGTTCTGCTCTGACTTTTATCATCAAATTTTTTTCTCCCTGATTGGAAGGTATTTAAGAAATTATAATCGTAGTTAAGGGCAAACTGCCATGTTCCTTTGGCTGATGCTGGCATCCCGATATTTCCTTGAAGGGGAACCCCTCCGGAACAACAGGTCTGGGCATATCCAGAATAGTTAAAAGCCAGGATTAATACAATCGGGATTGTGAATCTTCTACACATACCATCAATATTCAAGATCCTAAAAATCATGTATCTGCAATCCAGGGTAAAATGACCCCCAGGTAAAGAAATATCCGATATATGAAACCGTTCCCTGCAATTTCTGACCTTGTCGTGGGCCACTAACCGCCTTACCGAATACGTTCCATATATTACCTTCATTGTCTGTCATCACTTCCGAGGGGATGGCACTATCTATTATTGGCTCGAACGACAGTTCCGTGCCATCCTCCTGTAATCTATTAAAAGCCATTAAATAATTACTGGTTTTATTGCCAACCATTACTAATGGATCACCCATGAAATTATCTTCTAATACCGTTGGATTTAATCCTGAGTCAAATGAACTGAAACGGTAAGCTTTTGCCTCTTCTCCATTTATTACACCCAATACCCT
>CBDVAV010000875.1:0-1689 GCA_965372055.1 uncultured bacterium
TGTTGGATATAAGACATATTCCAAAAACATCAAGGTGAGTGGGGATGTGCAAATTTCCATAGAACTAACCCAGGGTATTATATTGGAAGACAAAGTTATTGTAACAGCTACCAGATCCGGGGAAAATTCACCCATGACATTTGTTAATATATCAAAGGAAGAAATCAGTAAACAAAATTTGGGGCAGGATCTGCCTTTTCTCTTGGACCAGACGCCTTCAGTAGTAGTTACTTCCGATGCAGGAACTGGAATTGGCTATACCGGGATTAGAATAAGGGGAAGTGACCCTACCCGGGTTAACGTAACTATAAATGGTGTGCCTCTAAATGATTCGGAATCACAGGCAGTTTTTTGGGTTGATTTACCGGATTTGGCCTCTTCTGTAGAAGACATCCAAATTCAAAGGGGAATTGGCACATCAACTAACGGATCCGGTGCTTTTGGGGCAAGCATTAATATCCTTACCAATGATCTCAACCCACTTCCATTTGCTGAAGTCAGCAATTCCATTGGATCATTCGGTACCAGGAAACACACCTTTACTACAGGTTCAGGATTGATCAAAGATAAGTTTGCTTTTAATGCCAGGTTATCAAAGGTGGCATCGGATGGATATATTGACAGGGCATCCTCAGATTTGCAGTCATATTTTATCAATGGCTATTTTAAAGGCGATAAAAGCCTGTTGCATGCCAATATATTCTCAGGCAAAGAGATCACGTATCAGGCTTGGGACGGAGTTAACCAAAACACACTGGAAACAGACCGCACCTTTAATGGAACCGGACAAATTGATGCCACCACTTTCTATGAAAATCAAGTAGACGATTACAAACAAACCCATTATCAACTACATTATTCCATTTTCCCCAATAATGAAGTAAATCTTAATGTATCACTCCATTACACGAAGGGATTGGGATTTTTTGAGCAATACAAAGTAGATGACGATTTGACCAGTTATGGATTACCAGATGTAGTAATTGGCACCCAGACTATCTCATCAACTGATTTGGTGAGAAGAAGATGGTTGGACAATGATTTTTATGGATTCACCTATTCAGGAATATTTGAAGGAAATGACAAACTCAAATTGATCTTGGGAGGGGCTTGGAACAAATATGATGGTGGCCATTTCGGGGAAGTGATCTGGGCCCGCTTTGCCAGTTCATCAACGAATACCCAAAGGTATTATGACAACAAGGGAGTGAAGGCCGATTTTAATGTCTTCGGTAAAGCCGAATACCAAATCCTTGATAATCTTACCATTTACGGTGATCTCCAATACCGACAGGTAGATTATAAAGTAAAAGGAATTGATAGCGACCTCCGGGTATTGGGTATTAGCAAAGATTTTGATTTTTTTAATCCGAAGGCAGGTTTATCTTATCGATTCAACCCGGAAAACCTGATCTATGCCAGTTTAGGTTATGGCCAGAGGGAACCCGACAGGAACGATTTTGTAGATGCCCCAGGTGGTATTCCCCCCAAAGCCGAGAAATTGAAAGACCTTGAAATTGGCTTTAGGAAATCGACTTCCAGTCACGATTTTTCTTTGAACTTTTATCACATGTTTTATGAAGACCAATTAGTGCTTACCGGTGAATTAAATAATGTAGGATCACCTTTACGTGCTAATGTGGATAAAAGCCATAGAACAGTATTGGAAATTTCAGGGGCCATCAAATT
>CBDVAV010000876.1:0-1682 GCA_965372055.1 uncultured bacterium
TGTCCTATTGGCAATTAGGCCCAACTCAGCGGCTGAAACAGTGCTTTCAGTTTCTTTAAACCCTACGTTTAACCCATTGGTACGGGCATAATCAAAAAATCCAACAATGGAATTTATCGGGCTAACAGGAATAGGTAAATGATGAACGCTATTGTCCATTTTATATAGATCAAAAATCTTGAATGATCTCTTTTAATTTATCTCCCTTCACATAAGAAATATCATCATTGGATTTGAGTACCGCCCCCAAAGTATTATTAATGGCTGATTCATCCAATTTAGAATAATTAAGGGCCATTAAAGTTGATGCCCAGTCAATGGATTCTGCTATTCCGGGTATTTTCTGCAATTTCATAGTCCTTAAGGTTTGAACCATAATAACTACTTGTTTTACGAGGGATTCCTCTGCATTCGGTAAATTCTTTTTAATGATTTCAATCTCTTTGTCAGGCTCGGGATAATCCAACCAGTGATATAAACATCGTCGTTTTAAAGCATCGCTGAGTTCACGGGTCCTGTTGGAAGTAAGGATTACCAACGGCTTATATTTTGCTTTGATTGTACCAATCTCAGGTATGCTTATTTGGAAATCTGAAAGCATCTCAAGCAAAAAAGCCTCAAATTCTTCATCAGATCTGTCAATCTCATCAATCAATAAAACCGCAGGGCCATCAGGGTAGGTTATAGATTGAAGCAATGGCCTTTCCAATAGATATTCTTTTCCAAATATTTCCTGGGCGACATCTGCACTATCCTTATCATTCTCAAAGATTTTGATATTGAGCAGTTGTTTCTGATAATTCCACTCGTAAATCGCAGAATTTACATCTAGCCCTTCGTAGCATTGGAGCCGGATCAGCCTGGTATCCAAATACTCTGATAATATTTTAGCGACAGTGGTCTTTCCTACCCCGGGATTACCTTCAAGTAAAAGTGGTTTTTCCAACTTCTGACATAAATATAGGATAGTGGCTATTTCATCGTTCAATACATAGCCCAATTCCCCGAAACCTTTTATCAGTTCATCTATTCCATTAATATTGGAACTATCCATCATCACTCTCTTTTTCAGAATCTTTCATGCCAAAAAGTCCTTTTATTCCTGATGCCACACTTTTTGCCACAGCACCTGCCACCTGTCCTCCTTTAATCTCCTTGTCTTTTTCATCAATTTCGCCACCGGACAATTTAGTTTTAAAGTTTTCTACAAACTGTTTAAATAAATGATCCGAAACATCCGAAATCAACCTTGACCCAAATTGTGCAATCATCCCAACCACTGTAATGTTCATGGTAGTTTTTACAATTGTCCCGGTTGCTATTTCTTCCAGTACTATATCCAAGGACATTTCAGCACTTCCCTTGCCTTTTGAGTCTAATCCCTTACCCCTTAGGGAAATCTCCCTGGCTTGTTCATCAATCTTTTCATACACCACTTCTCCGTCATAATTGACACTTACCGGTCCAAATTTTTGACCTACAGTCCCCTTGTAGGTATTTTCATCCACCTTTTCCTTAAGAGTTACCCCGGGGACACATTCAACCAGATCAACAGGGTTAATCAGATAGTTCCAAACTATATCAACCGCTTGTTCAACTTCAAAATTCTTTTCTAAGCTTACTCTCATATTTTTTCTCTATTACTAATTAAGGTTGTGCAATACGCCCGAAATGAGGCTAAC
>CBDVAV010000877.1:0-1669 GCA_965372055.1 uncultured bacterium
GCCTAAAGGTTACTTGTTTGACATTGTTTTTCCAATATTCATATTCTTCATAATCTCCAGGATATTCTTTTATCTGCTTTTTTTCAAAATACCATATTTTATTGGCCACTTGAGAGATAAAATGGCGGTTGTGTGATACGATAATGAAAGTCCCCTGATACTGTTGCAATGCTTGTATCAGGATGTTTTCCGATTGGATATCCAGGTGGTTAGTGGGCTCGTCCAACAACAGGAAATTGGCTTCCGAAAGAAGTGTTTTTGCCAGGGCAACCCTGGATTTCTCCCCACCTGACAAAACTTTGATCTTCTTGAATACATCGTCATCAGAAAATAAAAAACATCCTAAAATGTTCCTTAACTCCAGTTCAGTTTTACCACTGCCAGTTTGAGCCAATTCTTCCAGTATTTTATTTTTCAGATTAAGTGCTTCGAGTTGGTGTTGCGCATAAAATGTGGGGATCACGTTGTAGCCCTGCTCTGCTTTTCCCACGTGAGGCTCAGTTTTGGCAATAATTCTTAAAAGAGTCGATTTGCCTTTTCCATTTGCCCCAATGAGGGCAATCTTATCACCACGCTCAATTCTGGCACTGGCATTTTCAAACAATACTATATCATCATAGGCTTTGGAAATATGGTCCAAGTTAATAACATGACGTCCTGACTTTTGTGCAAAAGTGAATTTAAAATTTACCTTGGCCTGATTATCAATTACATCATTGACCAAATCCATTCTTTGCAATGATTTGACCTTTGATTGCACTTGCCTTGCTTTAGTTGACTTTGCCCTGAACCGGTTAATAAACCGCTCAGTTTGTTTGATTTTTTGCTGTTGGTTTACATAAGCATTCCGTTGTACATCTTCCCTTAACGCCTTTTCTTCAAGATAAAATTGATAGTTACCATTATACGGGTTGATTTGACAGTTGCTGACTTCTGCTATGGTGGACACCGTATTATTGATAAATCTTCGATCGTGGGACACAACGATGAAAGCCCCATCATAGGTGCGAAGATAGTTTTCAATCCATTCAATGGATGGAAGGTCAAGGTGGTTGGTTGGTTCATCCATCAATAACAGAGAGGGTTTTTCCAATAAGAGTTTTGCCAGCATCACCCTCATTCTCCATCCACCTGAAAACTCATTAAGTGGTCTTTTGAGGTCTACGGTGCTAAATCCAATGCCCTCCAATAACTCTTCAGCCTTAGATTGAAGCACGTAACCTTCCAATGACTCGAATTTCTCCTGAAGCTTGGTAAGTTGACCAACCAACTTATCTTCATAGTCCGTTTCCATTTTCGCAAGCACTTCTTCTATCTTTTCCTGAACCGAAAGGGCTTCTTCAAAGGCCTGCATGGTGACATGTAGAATAGTTTCGTTGGAATTATACGATAACATATCCTGGTTAAGGAACCCTATTGAGCAATCTCTACTTTTACTGATAGTGCCTTCTCCAGGTTGATATTCCCCTGTAATTAATCTTAACAGGGTGGTCTTGCCAGACCCATTAGGCCCAATCAGACCAATCTTGTCTTTTGGCTTGATATGGATCGAGGCATCCTTATAGATTGCTCTTTCTCCTATAAAGTAAGATAAATTATTAACCGACAACATGGCCACAAATTTAGCAGGATGTTAACAAATTTCGGTTTCTAGGGAATTGTATTTTTA
>CBDVAV010000878.1:0-1653 GCA_965372055.1 uncultured bacterium
CAGTATCAAACCAAAGTCAAACCTCTTCAGTAGATTGGTAATGTCGCTATTGCCAATTGGATCCTTTATCTTACCCGATAGTAATAGCCCTGTCTGACCACCAAATTGTAACCTAAACCTATCCAGAAACAGGACATTTACCATTACCGGCAAGTTTAAATAAGTATAATTTCTTTTTCTCTCAGCAATGTTGAGATCCCTGGCACCTTGCAATGAATAAAACAACTCGGATTGAAGTCCCACCTCTTTTGTAATTGGTGCAATAAAAATAGCTCCAATGATATACCCAACCCTTGACTCCAGGCCATTATCCTTTTTCCCCAATGAAGAAACATTGATCCCGGCTTTAATGCCAATTTCTTGCCCTGTCAAATTATTTGTTATCAATAAAAGAAGAATCAACGCCAAAGTCCTCATACAAAGTAATGGGAATCAATTGGGTTGAATATAGCAAGAAATGAGAACTAAATTAAGTTATCCAGCTTAGTAAAGGATATTTTGTAGTCAAGAAGAAGATGTATTGGGCCGGAGAAGAACTTAACATTTGAGTAGCTTTCCTTAGGTTCAAAAACCAGGGTAGGCAATAAATCTGCATTATTGGTCCAATTTACTCTAAAGGATTTCCAGAATGAGTAAGGATGTTGCCCATTTACCAAAAATTTTACCTTTAGGTTTAGATAAGTTTCATTCCCGGATTCCGGAATTGGCATCACTAATTCCTGTCCGGAGATTACCGATATTTCTTTTTTAGGGGCAAACCCCTCATCGTTTATTGAGCCAGATTTAATTTCAATCCTGTTCACTGAAATATTCCACCACCTTGGAGTGTGGTTTTCGATTTTTAAAAAATCACAACCATTCCGGATATGCCCTAAAAATGGTTCTTGAATTAGTACTGCTTCAGAATTAAAATTTGATATCATTATTTATCCGAAAATATTGTTCAATATATTGGATTTTGATATCATCTTATTTGAACAAAGTTCGAAGAAAGTATAATTTCTGCGGAATTATAGACTGCTAAATCTGTTATATCATTGATTAATAGGCCATTACAATAATCAAGGTGTGATTAGGCCATACGTATAAATACGTATAAATTGGGGTATAAATACTTATAGTAAAAGTTGAGGGAAAAGCTTCTACAGTCAATTTTTATTGGACATATATATTATTTTGAAGAGCATACCTAACTAGTCCCACGGTATTTTTTGCATCTATCTTTTCCAGCAAATTACTACGTATTTTCTCAACTGTTCTTTTACTGAGTGACAATCTATCAGCAATCTCCTTATTTGTAAATTCCTTGCAGATTAACGACAAAATATCTACTTCCCTTGTAGTTAAATCTATTGGTTTGACAAAACTCGGTTTTATCCCGGCTTTGCCAATAAATCCTTCCCGCAAAACTTCTGTAACCAACCGGTTATAGTGGAAGTCCTTTTCATAAACCATAAGAATAGCCTCTTCAACTTCTTCAGGTTCAGCATTTTTCAAAAGATAACCATGCACCCCTATTTCAAGTAAGTGGGCAATAAATTTCTTGTCCTCATGCATAGTCAATACAAGAATTTTCGTATTAGGATATCTTCTGATGATGTTTTTGGATGCTTCAATCCCATCCATCACAGGCATGTTCAAATCCATCAAAAT
>CBDVAV010000879.1:0-1649 GCA_965372055.1 uncultured bacterium
GATTCAGACCTAGGGCAATGAGGTTTCCCAAATAAAAATAAGCGATCAAAATATAATATTTACAAAAGTGATGATAATTAATATATTTTGTTTACATTAGTGATGAATATTAATCGCCAGATAAATTAACGTCAATTTTTTTATTATGAAAGGATATCATCTGGGTGAATTTGAAGAACTGATATTGCTCACTGTGGCTTCAATGGAAAAAGGGGCCTACGCGGTAACCATTAAAAAGGAGTTCGAACATTCCACTAATCGCAATGTGAATATCAGCGCAATTCACACTGCACTTTATAGACTCGAAGATAAAGGTTTTCTCATTTCGGAATTTGGTGAGGCCAGCCAAAAGAGAGGTGGTAAGAAAAAGCGTTGCTTTTCAGTGACCAATATAGGAATTGCTGTTTTAAAAGACAGCAAATCGATTCGGGAGTTTCTTTGGAAAATGATACCTCAACTCACCTCCAACTAAAATGGGCAAGATCCAAATTAAACCTCCAAAACTGGCAGAATGGTTGCTAAAGCTAATCTACAGCCATGATATCTATAATGATATTCATGGAGACCTGTTGGAGATGTTTGAAGAAAGAATTGAAAGGGTCGGCTCATTCAAGGCACGATTATTTTACTGGAAAGATGTGATGTTTTCAATCCGAAACCTTGGCTTAAGGAGAGGAATGAATTCCAGATATTCAAAGAACCCAATGATCGGGCATTATTTATTGATTGCAACCAGGAACATTAGAAGAAACTGGCGTTTTTCCCTGATCAATATTTTTGGCCTTTCAATCGGAATAGCCGTGGCTTTATTTATTTTGCTTTATGTGACTTATGAATTAAGCTATGATAATTGGCACTCCAAGGCTGACAGGATTTTCAGGATAACTATGAAATACGATACTCCCAGTGGTTATAATACACATTGGGCACGAATAGATGAGGGTTGGATTAATAATTTGCCCGAAGATATTCCTGAAGTCGATAGATTGATTCGCTTCCAAAACTATCAGCCAAGGAACATTAAAATTGGCAATACTAAATTCAAAGAAGAATATGCATTTTCTGTTGATGCAGATGTATTTGAAGTATTCGATTTTGATCTATATGAAGGCAATCCGAAAACAGCCTTACTAGATCCTTACTCAATGGTCCTAACGGAAAATACTGCAATAAGATATTTTGGTAAGGAAAACCCCATGGGAAAGGAAGTAATGATAGTGGACGAAAGAGGAACCCAAGAAGTGTATAAAGTAACTGGTTTAATGCGTAATTTGCCGTTAAACACTCACTTGTCAATTAACCTGCTCACCTCCTTTAAGAACCCAGAAGAAAGAAAGGGCTGGGCGTATACTTATTTATTACTAACTAGCAGCTCTTCTGATCATTTGTTAAATGATAAATTGCCAGGCTTTATCAAGAAATATGCCGTACCAGGACTGGTTGGAATATTAAAACTTCCAATTCAGCCATTAACTTCGATTCATCTGGAATCGAACCTCGCCAGGGAAATAAAACCAAACGGAAGAATTACATATTTGTACATTTTTAGTGGGGTAGGGTTATTTGTTCTAGCAATGGCGATAATTAATTTTGTCAACCTAAACACCGTACAATCTTTAAAGCGCATCAAACAAATAGGGATCAGAAAA
>CBDVAV010000880.1:0-1644 GCA_965372055.1 uncultured bacterium
GGCACCTAATACCAAATGACAGAAATTACTCACTCATCATTTACAATCATTTCCTTAATATATTTAAAACTTAGGTACATCTTTGACTTATGACCAAAATCTATAATCTTAAAGAGATTAAAGAAGCACTTCCCAATATCAATCTTTTCAGGGAAATCGAACAAGGATTTATTGAATATTCATCAGGCAATACAGTAGTGCCGCCTGTTGGTGAGCTTCTGTTTGAAAGACCACCTGGTGATGTCCATATTAAATATGGCTACATAAAAAACGATGAACATTACGTGGTGAAAATCGCTTCTGGTTTTTATGAAAACCCAAAAGTGAACCTTCCTTCAAACAACGGATTAATGATTTTGTTCCATCAAAAAACAGGCGAACCGTTGGCAGTAATGCTTGATCAGGGATGGCTAACAGATGTACGAACTGCTGTTGCTGGTGCCATTGCAGCAAAATATCTTGCCCCCACCAAAGTCAATAAAATTGGAATAGTAGGCACCGGGGTTCAGGCACGCCTTCAACTTTTATACCTTAAAGATATTACACCAGCCAAAGAAGTGATTGTTTGGGGACGTGACAATAATCATGTTGGAATTTATAAAACGGAAATGAAGGCCAAGGGATATCAGGTGGAAGCCGCCATGAATATTGAAGAACTTTGCGAGCAGTGCAATCTTATTATTACCACTACCCCTGTTCTTTCTCCCCTGATACGCCCCGACCATATTCTCCCTGGAACCCATATTACTGCCGTAGGGTCAGATACTGCGGAAAAGCAAGAGTTACATGCTAAACTGTTCGCCAAAGCTGATTTAATAGTTGGAGACAGTATTTCCCAATGTAAAGTAAGGGGGGAGATCCATCACGCTCTGAATAAAAAAGTGATATCCATAAATCAAGTTAAAGAATTGGGCAGCGTTATTCAGGCCCGTGCATTACAGAGGTCGAATGATGATCAAACTTCAATTGTTGATTTAACCGGTGTGGCAGTACAGGATATCCAGATTACAAAAGCTGTTTTTGAGTACCTTAATAAGTAAATAATTATCTATTAAATATAAATTTTTTGTCCAAAATGAAGTTATTACTTTTAAGGGAATGGCTATATTAGAAACCTGAAAATAATATTAACCCAATACCCAAGATTTGGCTAAACTTAAAAACAAAGTAGTGTGGATTACCGGTGCTTCATCCGGTATTGGCGAAGCCCTGGTTTACAAACTATCAAAAGAAAAAGCAAACCTGATAATTTCAGCAAGGAGAAAAGAAGAATTGGGAAGGGTTAAAAATTCATGTCCTTCTGAATCACAAAAAAACATTCATATTTTGCCCTTTGATCTATGCCAAATAGATTCCCTGAAATTAATAACTGAAGCTGCAGTAAATTTTTATGGAAGAATTGATATTCTCATAAACAACGGGGGAATTAGCCAGAGAAGCCTTGCCAACGAAACGCCAATAGACATAGACAGGAAGATCATGGAAGTAAATTATTTTGGCACGGTGGCCCTTACAAAAAACCTATTGCCCAACATGATAGAAAACAAAGGTGGTCACATTGTTACTATTTCCAGTATTCTTGGAAAATTTGGTGTTTCAATGGGGTCTGGATATTGCGCCTCTAAGCATGCCCTTCACGGTTTT
>CBDVAV010000881.1:0-1640 GCA_965372055.1 uncultured bacterium
AACGGGGAATTTGCCCATTTTGGGGATCGGATTTCTACTTATTATCTAGAGGACTAAAAATTAACTGCTAATCAAATTCTGAATATTCTATCAACTAAAAATGAATCTACTTCTGAAAAGGATATAATCAATGAATTAAATTCTTTAAACCCAGTTGAAGAATTAGCGGTTAGGGACATCCTTCAAAAATTATGGATAGATCTTTATTTAGAAAGAAAAGTTGAAAATAAAACGAGATACTACAAATTCCGCTTCGGCATTATTAAGAAGTGGTGGGAAATCAATAAATCACCTTAGCATGTACATTTTTAATAGCAAAATAGAGGATTCTGAGAGACTCGAAAAAATGTTGATCGGCAGAAAAGATCTGGTTGACTTATTAGAACAGAAAGCCCTAAATCTTATTACCAAAAGAAAATTATTTCAAAGCCTTATCATTGGGCCAAGGGGAAGTGGTAAAACCCACGTGTTGACAGTATTGTATAATCGGTTAACCAGTATAAAGAAGATTGAGGAAAAAATCGTGATCGCCTATATGGCAGAAGACGAATATGGTATCGATACCTTTCTTGACTTGATTATTAGAATATTCAATGCAATTATTAGATGGTATGATTGTGATCCGGCGATAGAGCATCTTTCCAACGAAATAGAAGATTTAAAATTAATTCCACCTGATGAACAGGAAGCAAGGGCTGTTAAAATCCTGGATAAATACCTTGATAAAAGGGAACTTTTGATCATTATGGAAAACCTTAACGATGTGTTTAAAGGATTAAAAGTAGCGGGGCAGGGTAAACTGAGGGATTATATCCAACAAAATGGAAACATTAGTATTGTGGCAAGCTCCCAGTCATTATTTCTTGATATACAGAAAGAAGATAAACCCTTTCAAAATTTCTTCAACATTACCCATCTCGATCCATTAACTTTTGAAGATTCTTATGATTTAGTGAAAACACTTGCAGAAGATGAGGGGATTGAGGAATTGGTAAAGTTACTCAATTCAAGTAGAGGTCAGGCCAATGTAAATGCCATTTATGACCTCACCAAAGGGAATCACCGGTTGTTGGTTACTTTCTATGATTTTTTAAAGGCGGAGCTTAAATCTGACATGGCTGAAGCATTTTTGCATACCATTGACAAATTGAAACCATATTATGAAAGCTACCTCCAATTGATCCCTCCCCAGCAACAGAAAATAGTGCAATATCTTAGTATGCAAAGAAAAGCAGTAACTGGGAAGGAGATTTCACTTAATTGTTTTATAAGTCAGAATACACTTTCCAAACAGTTGTCGGCATTGAACAACCTGGGTTATCTGGCTAACCATAGAGTGGGGAAAGATGCTTATTATGAAATAGCAGAACCCATGCTAAGGTTGGCTTTTGAGATCAACGAGAATAAAAAAGGCATTGTCAAATTATTTGTTGATTTTCTGACTAACCTCTATGAAGTCAGTGAATTAAGTAAGAAATACCTGCATTATAAGTACCTGGCCAAATTTCAGCCCCTAAAATCAAAACAATTATTTGAAAAAGAAGCTCTGCTTTTCAAAGAAGCCCTTCAAAAATTTCCTAATGTAGATATTGGTGCGTATGAGTATAAGATTGAACAACTTCAAACAAAAGAAGACAGGG
>CBDVAV010000882.1:0-1621 GCA_965372055.1 uncultured bacterium
TACATAGGAGTACTCTATCTTAGGTTTCTCCCCTCCTTGCCCATCTATTTGATAGCTTTTTAAAAAGTTGAAATCCCCGGTTAATTTCGGTATGCACATATTTACCCATTCATCGGGCGAACATTGCGCATTGGCAGTTTGAGTTGTTCCTATTAAAAACCCAGCTACTACTAAACAGATTATGGTTTTCATATCCTCTACAAATTAAATAAATTTACTTCTTATTTCCTTAGTTGAATTTGTAATTTCTTCTATAATACTATTGGTTATATTAATTGTGCTTGAGCTATTGTCTGTGATCACCATAACTCCATCAATAATTTCCACTGTTGATTCCTCGTAAGTATAAATTATCTCCACTTTGTCATATACATTTTTCAACTTGGTCATATCCTCCATCAACAATTTTATATCTTCATTGGTTTCGGAAAAGAAAGACAATAAAAGCATAATGCTTTCCAGGGTGATTTTCTGTTCTCCGATTTTTTCATTTAATTCAGCATTTTCAGGGTTTTTTGCAGCTACCTGACATGTAATGTGAAGTGCCTCCAGCCATCCCCCAGCTAGCAGGAGCACGCTTAAATTTGCTCTTCTCTGTGTTTGTAAGTAATGATTAATACTGTTAAAGTTTCTGGTGGTAAGCATCAACAAAGAGTCCAGGTTATTACTGCTCGTGGCCAACCTTCCTATGGTTTCAAGATCAAAGAATTGTCCAATCCTTAAATCATCAGCTAAGTTTTTTACTGTCCTCAAGTATTTAAGGCCTTCCAGGTTTTCCTCAAAAACATTGGTATATCCCAAATCAGCACCATATATCCCCAGGTTAATTGCTTTTAGTGAACTCGTATGATATTTGGAGCTATTGTCGTAAGAATTCAAAATAGATTTATCATATCCGGCCCCTGATTCTTTCAGCAATACTGAAATTTCCAGAGGGGATGGTATTTGTGACATCAGGCTGGAGATAATTTCCTCCGAAATTTCCGGTGCTTCTACACTTACACTGTCAAGGCTTTCCAGGAAAGCTTCGGCTTCCTTATTTTTCCCAGAATCACAGGAATAAATAACAGTCCCAATGATCAAAAGAAAAAAATACCCAATTATATTTTTCATGTTTTAATTGATTTTATGAATATTTTATCACAATTATGTCTAGCTTCTTTAAATATACCCATTATTTGATTACTATTTTTGAGCAATTACTGCTTTTTTCTTACCCATATTTACTTTACTGAAAGCCTTTAACATTTTTCGTAGCAGTTCATAATACAATGTAACGTAAAATATAAAAGTCATCAACCAAATTACAACAATGTTAAAATAATAAGTACCAAACGTGACCCCGAGAAAATGCTTGGTTGGTGCATAAAAATGAGCCCTATAATCAAAAATACCCTTCGGCTCAGGATCATTGTATATGGGGTCTATCAATTGTACCAGGTTACCTCTAAATTCGATGATTCTATCGGTAGTGTTAATATTTCTTACAAGATCGGCAAGGCTCTGATTATAATACTTGTCTTTGTAAACATTTTGATTATAATCTCAAGTTTGGGAATTCTCCAGGAATGCCGCCAGTTTTTCCTTCTTCTGTACTGTCAGGTTAAATTTATCCAGATAC
>CBDVAV010000883.1:0-1620 GCA_965372055.1 uncultured bacterium
TACTGGGAATCGTATTTGTTATGAAGTTGATTTGGGACAAGATAGATGCTGTTTATTTTTCTAAAATACCGGTACAAAGGGAAGTAGTTGACCAACCATTATTTTTTATTGCATTGGGCGCTCTCGTGATTGGGGTACAATTGTTCCTAACAGGTTTCCTGGCAGAAATGATGGTGATGAAGAAAACGGACAAGGAAGAATACCTGGTAATAGAAAAAAAGGGACTTTAGTTTCCTATGAGAAAATTCTCTGTAATAATCCCGGTATTCAACCGGCCTGCTGAAATTGATGAGCTACTGCACAGCCTGGTTAATCAAATATATAAGGAGTTCGAGGTACTGGTGATCGATGACGGATCAGATCAACGAGCAGAGACAGTTGCTGGATCATATAAAGACAAACTCAACCTCAGGTATTTCCATAAAGAAAATTCGGGACAAGGATTTACGAGGAATTTCGGCTATGAAAGGGCTGAAGGAGACTATTTTATAGTTTTTGATTCTGATTGTATAATTCCGACACATTATCTGGAGGCAGTTAATAACAGACTTGATACGGACTATCTCGATGCTTTCGGTGGGCCAGACAGAGACCATCCAGACTTTACCATGGTGCAAAAAGCCATAAACTACTCAATGACCTCGATCTTAACTACAGGTGGAACCAGGGGGAGCAAAAAGCACTTGGGGCATTATCATCCCAGGAGCTTTAACATGGGGATATCAAGGGAGGTATTTGAAAAAACCAATGGTTATATCCTGCCAAAATTAGGAGAAGATATTGAATTCAGTATCAGGATCATAGAAAATGGATTTAAGACCGGACTGATAGAAGATGCATTTGTTTACCATAAGAGGAGGGTCAATTTTATACAGTTCTTCAAGCAACTGCATTTTTTTGGCAGGGCACGAATTAATGTCAGCCGTTATTATCCCAAAGAATTAAAGCTGTTTCACGCATTTCCTACTTTTTTTCTTCTGGGATTGATTTCTTTGCCTGTTTTATTTTTTCTAAGCTACCCAATGTTTGAATTGGGGGCAGTAGTCTTGTCATTTTACTTTTCAATAATACTCGTCGATGCCACAGTACGCAACCGGAGTCTTTTTATTGGAGCGTTAAGCGTACTTGCCTCGGTCGTTCAATTGAGCGCCTATGGTATTGGCTTTATTAGAGAAGGGCTCAAAAAGATTTTTGAGTAGCTACTTCCAGATAAAAGCAGTTTTCCAGGTGTAAGTTTTCGGTTTCCATTGAGGCAAATCCAAAAGTATTATCAATAATGTTCAAAATTATTTTGATGTTACCCGTTTCATGATTTATCATTGTATATGATTATAAATATATTATATACTATATATAGATTATATGAATTTTTTTAAATAATATATTCTTTTTACTCTATCTTTCTCATTAGAATCCCAACCATTCCAAGATCCATAATGGTTAAAAAAATATTTTCTTTTACACTCATTGAATAATCCATCCCTAGATTTTGACCAAGAAAATTCGTTTTTAAAATCTGCCATTGTTTAAGTTTTTTATTTAGAAAATGATTTAACTAAATTCTGTATGACTACATTTCGGACAAGGTGGCATTGTATCTGTAGTGTCATCAAGAGTTAC
>CBDVAV010000884.1:0-1608 GCA_965372055.1 uncultured bacterium
CGTTGGATCCAAGGATAAACACTTCAAAGGTCGGAAATTGGTCAAGGGATTCCTTGTCGTAATCCTGCTTCCATTCCCCTTGCTTGGGTAGCCTGTTTATCCTTGGATCCAATGATTCTTCCATAACTGCTAAGCTAACGGTGTAACATACTGATCTTCGGTTTTCCTTAAAGCCTCACGCACCCATTTTCCTCTTTCTTCGGCTATCCTCCGTACCGCTAGTCTTTCCTTGTTGCATGGGCCATCACCATTGATCACTCTTTTAAATTCTTCCCAGTCGGGCTCTGAAAATTCCCATTTCCCAGTCTCCTGGTTTTTTGTAAGATTGGGGTCAGGTACAGTCAAGCCCAATTCCCATATTTTTGGTACATACATGTCCAGGAATTGTTGCCGGCACTCATCATTGGAGGCCATTTTTACCTTCCATTTCATCAGCACTTCCGTGTGTACGGAGATTTTATCAGGGGGGCCAAAGAAATGCATCATTGGAGGCCACCACCTGTTAATTGCTTCCTGCATCATCTTACGTTGAGTATGGGTTCCGGTAGCTAAATGAATAACGCAGTGATGGCCATACTTTAGATGGAATGATTCTTCGATACAAATTCTTTCCAAAGCCCTGCAATAGGGGCCATAACTCCCCTTGGAATTGGCCACCTGGTTAACGATTGCCCCGGCATCTACCAACCAGGAAATAAATGAGCAATCTGCCCAGGTAAATGCTGGGTAATTGAAAATATTGGAATATTTTGATTTTCCGTTGATCAGGTCGTTGATCATTTGTTCACGGGATTTTCCGAGTGTCTCAGCAGCACTATAAAGCAACTGGGCATGCCCCACCTCATCTTGAACTTTGGCCATTAGTGCCATTTTACGCTTGAAACCTGGTGCCCTGGTAATCCATGTCCCTTCCGGTAAGGCTCCGATAATTTCACTGTGGGCATGTTGCTCGATCATTCTGATCAATTGTTTTTTATACATTTGAGGCATCCAGTCAATGGGTTCGATCTTTTCACCACGGTTTATCCTTGCTTCGAACTCGGCTAGTTTTACCGGATCCTCATCCTTGATATCAGTCTGATCAAGTGGCTCGAAAATAGTTCCTCCTCCGTACATATTGATGGTGTTAAAGTGTTTTGGTGTTAATGTGTCTATCGTTAATATTTTTTGAGTTGAAGCGTTTTCGCTTATTGAGGATTCCTCCAATTAGTAATTCGGCCAATTGCTCGCCCACCTCTTCGGGACTCAAAGGGCCACCAGGCTTGTACCATTGATGAATACCGTTCAAGGCTGATAATATTAACATTGCCGATAATTTATTATCGATCTTTTTGAAGTCATTGCTTTTTACGCCTGTATTGATAATGTTAATAAACTTTTCTTCATAATCATTTTTCATCAATTTGAAGTCATCAATAAAAGGTTTGCTAAGATGTTTCCATTCATTCCAAAACACAGCAGAGGCTGAAATATCTTTGGTAATTATTTTGGTATGCTCGATAATGATCTTCCTCAATTTACCGCTAGGGGGGAGGTTGGAATTTTCAACTTCATCCAATTTCCCCAAAAATTCTTCCCAGTCGGCGAGGGTAAAGTTTTTCCCTGATA
>CBDVAV010000885.1:0-1606 GCA_965372055.1 uncultured bacterium
AGTTTTCTCAGCATTTAGGTTAAAAAGAATTCCCCAATTTAATTCTGGTATTATTTTTGACCCTGTTTTGGGTAAATTTATTAGCGTTACGAGCAAAATTCATACCTTTTTATAACTAGACAAACCACGACCTCATACTTACTTCCCTTATGCCAAATACATCCAAAGCAATCCACCGTGCCTTCCCGTTGATTCTAGGATTACTGCTTTTTGGAACATATTGCAAGCCAAATAGTTACAATTTCATATATCAAGATGTTCCACAAAACGATCCCTTCTCCTTTCAGGTTGTTGATTCCATAACCTTAGTGCCACTTGAAGGGGTTATAGTTGAATATGTTTCCGGAGACTGGAAACGAACTCAAAAAAATGGCAACATAAGAATTTCACGCTACAGGATAAATCAGCAGATCAGGCTATCCAAATGGGGGTATGTAACCAAAACCTTTATGTTGGATTCCATCAAGTTGCTTTCAAGCAAATTATACCTTAAGAGAGTAGCGAGAATAGAAGAGTCAGGGGTAAAAACAGTTACTATTAACACAAGTTCACTGATAGAACACCCATCATCCATAGAAAAAATATCTTCTACGGATATCCAAAATGCCACAACATTTAATTATTATGAGTTAGTTGGTAAACAGAGAGGAATGAGTTTATACCATTCAGGGATTCTTGCTTCCAGCCCATCAGGTTTGGGCTATGGTAGAATTGGAAATCCCAGGATTTTACAAATTGATAATGGTGTAAACTATCAACTGCCCGACTTTAATTATAGTATTGGCAATCTCAGCGGTACCTCTGAGCTTGATATCGAATCCATTGAAGTTATGCCCATGGGTGTTTCCTCAATATATGGCCCAGGGGCATCCAATGGATTGGTAAAGATCAACAGTAAGGATCCTTTTAATTACCCAGGCCTAAGTGCCCAGGCTAAAATTGGTGCCAATACTGTACAGACAATCTCGGGCACAGAACTTACTCCAATTTATAAATTTGATTTGCGGTTTGCCAAACCATTTTTAATGAATCAAGAACAAACTAGAGGATTGGGAGTAAAAGCATCCTTTTCTTATGTTGAAACCAGCGATTGGCAACCACAAGGGGCTGATAACACTAACCTGACTGGAAATCAAGATGAATCCATAGATCTAGATCCGGGTTATGATGGAGCAAATGTATTTGGTGATGAATACCGATATATCCTACCTTTTGGAGTGGCTGGATCAGATGAAATAATTACTCGAACAGGTTATCATGAAAGTTATCTGCTTGATTATACAGCAAAATCAATGCATTTCAACCTTGGATTATACTGGAAAATAAGCAAGGATATTATGGCCACCCTTGAAATAGAACCATCTGAAGCTACTACAGTCTTCTCCGGTACAAGCAGGTTGGAATTACCTAACATGTCCACTGAAAAAGTGAAATTCTCAGTTCAAAGTAATGTAGTTAATTTATCGTATTATGAACTCTCAAGAGAGGTGGGCAATTCTTTTGATACGAAATTATTGGGCAGAAACTTGAACCTCATAGCTAAAGGCAGTACATCATGGTTACAGGATTATACCGCGGCCTATGGTGGGGGAATAGCCAATGTGCC
>CBDVAV010000886.1:0-1582 GCA_965372055.1 uncultured bacterium
TTTATCAAGAAAAAAAAGTGGATAAGGTTTTCTTTTTGGCGATTGGCATTGCATATTATTATTGGGTCATTGTTAGTCGCAGTTTTATGGGCGGCCATTTCTATTCCGGTAAATGAACAATTCTTTAGGATAGAGAATGATTTGAATAACGAAAACAGAACCATTGGAATGGTGTTGTTACTATTCTATATGTTCGTGATGATTTTTGGCTGGTCGCTGGTATATTTTACTTTTCAATTCTTTTTTAATTATAAGAGTTCTGAAGTTGAGAAATGGAGACTGGATGCAGCGGTGAAAGATGCAGAATTACAAGCTTTGAAATCACAGATAAACCCTCATTTTATTTTCAATAGTTTAAATAATATCAGGGCTTTAATTATTGAAGATCCAGGAAAAGCAAGGGACATGATCACCCATTTATCCGGATTACTTAGATATTCTGTACAGTTTAGCAATAAGGAGAAAGTGACACTTGAAAATGAACTGGTTGTGGTAGAGAATTACCTGAGATTGGAGTCCATACAGTTTGAGGACAGACTTCGCTATAAAATTGATGTGGAGCCGGAAACTCTGGACTATAAAATACCCCCCATGGTAATTCAGATGTTGGCGGAAAATGCAATCAAACATGGCATTTCCACTTTACCGGAAGGGGGTGAAATAAAAATAAGATCACATTTGGAAAATGATGCCTTGGTAGTGGAAGTAATCAATACCGGGCAATTGAAAGCGAAGAATGGTACTTCTGGCATTGGCTTGAAAAATGCTACCGATAGATTGAAATTACTATTTGGCAAACTATCTGATCTTAGGGTTCAGAATTTGACTGATAATATGGTTTCCGCCAGGTTTACGATCCCTTTAAATGTTTAGGAAATGAGAGTAATTGTCATTGATGATTCAAGACTGGCTCGAAATGAACTCAAGCGGCTTTTAAAAGAATTCGATACCATAACCGTCATGGGGGAAGCAGCCAATGCGATTGAGGCTAAAGAAAGAATTGAAGAAGTAAAGCCGGATCTGATTTTCCTCGATATCCAAATGCCTGGGAAAGATGGATTTGAGTTGTTACAAGAGTTGGAATATTTACCCGATATAGTATTTACAACTGCATATGATCAATATGCCTTGCGGGCTTTTGAATTCAACGCCTTGGATTATCTTCAAAAACCCATTGAAAAGGACCGGTTGGCAGCCTCAATCAGCCGTGTGGCCGAAAAAAGGGAAAAGGCCGAGATTGCCGGGGATTTATTGAAGCCAACCGACCAGGTGTTTGTAAAAGATGGGGACAGGTGCTGGTTTATACAACTCAAGGATGTAGAGTTGTTTGAGGTAGACGGCAATTATACCAAGATTTATTTCGAGGGATTTAAACCGATGATCCCAAGAACGTTGAACTACCTGGAGTCGCGGCTAGACCCCAAGTCCTTCTTCAGGGCTAACCGACAGCAGATCATAAACCTGAAATGGATTGAAAGAATAGAGCCATGGTTTAGTGGAAGCATTAAAATTTATTTAAAAGGAGGCAAGGAAGTAGATGTCTCCAGAAGACAAACACAACGGTTCAAAGAATTGATGAGTA
>CBDVAV010000887.1:0-1579 GCA_965372055.1 uncultured bacterium
GGTGCGACAGGTAAGACAGGTTCAACTGGAATGACTGGAGCTACTGGTAAGACAGGTTCAACTGGAATGACTGGAAGTAAAAGACGAAGAATATTGGGAACTTGTAATGTTAATCCCTGAGGAAAATGGGGATCTGAAACTCAGTTTAGTGGATATAGAGGAAGAAGACATCGCTGAACTTTCAATTATAACTGATTTTGATAAAATCGGGGAATTAAAATATTTGATAAATCCATCAAAAAAGAAGTTGCTGAAATTACTGGAACGAGGGCTCTTTGATGAGGGGGATCTGCTTATAAAAATCAGATAAGATACTTATAAGCTTGATGGGATTTAAGCCAAAGCATTTTCCCAATCATCGATCAGATCGTCAACATTCTCCAACCCAACAGATACCCTTAACAAGTTGTCCGGGGTTTGACTTTGATCCCCTTCAACCGATCTTCTGTGTTCAACCAGGCTTTCCACACCTCCTAAACTAGTGGCGGTGGTGAACAGTTTTAATTTGCCGGTTAATTGCATAGCGTTTGCAGCATCTCCAATCACCTGAACAGACAACATTGCCCCAAATCCATCCTTCATTTGCTTTTTTGCAATTGAATGTTGGGGATGGGTTTGAAGACCGGGATAGTTCACTTTTTCAATTTTAGGATGTTGATCTAAAAATTGGGCTAATTTCATGGCATTACCTGTTTGGGTTTTGATCCGCACTGATAATGTTTTTATGCCCCTGGCCACCAGCCAACATTCAAAAGGGGAGGGAACACCACCTGAAAGCTCCTGGATATGTTTTAGTGCTTTGACAAAATCGCCTTCCTCTTTTATCACCAGGGCTCCCCCTAAAACATCACAATGTCCGCCAAAATATTTGGTTGTTGAGTACATCACGATATCTGCCCCCAGTACCAATGGCTGTTGCAAAACTGATGTTGCCCATGTGTTGTCAACGGCACATAGTGCATTAGCCTGGTGTGCAATCTTGGCGATTTCCTCGATATCGCTGACTTTCAATTGGGGATTTGAAGGCGTTTCAACCCAAATTAGTTTTGTATTGGGTTTGATGGCATTTTGTACTTCGGATAGATTGGACATATCTACTTTGCTCACTTCAAGGCCCCATCTTTCAAAAATATCCTTTGCCAATACTTCTGTAGAATAATAGGCATCATTTGGAATAACCATGTGATCACCCGAATTTAGGGCTTGAAAAACAGCAGTGGTAGCCGCCATTCCTGATGAAAAGGCCATGCCTATTTTTCCATTTTCAAGAATTGCCATGCTCTTTTCCAATAGCTGCCTGTTTGGGTTGTCCATCCGGGAATAAACATACCCGTGCGGATATGAGCCATCAGTTTCACGTTCAAAAGTGGTTGACATGTAAATGGGAGCGGTTACTGCCCCGGCATTTTTATCCTCCATCAAAGTGCTTTGAATGGCAAGTGTCTCGTATTTTAATCGTTTTGACATATTTATGATTTGTTGAATCCTAATACTGTTTTTATAATATAATACTATTGCCCATTTATATTTAGAAACATTTTTCCCTTCCCAACATATTGGGATCCCTGACCAGGAAAGA
>CBDVAV010000888.1:0-1576 GCA_965372055.1 uncultured bacterium
AACCTCGTTCGCATACCAGAATTCTCCCTGGTATCAAATGAGTAAAGAAAAAACACCGGAAGCGGGAAATGAGTTAATGGAATTCCTAAAAATCCCCAACGATGCCACTGACCCTAAAAGTATAGAAGATAACATCTCCTGGCTTGAATCTGCTTTCAAAAAACGGGGATTCGAAACAAAAGTTCTTCCAACTAATAGAACTCCTCTCTTTTATGCAGAAATGAAAGCTGCTGGGGCACTCAGTACCTTGTTATTTTACATGCACTTTGATGGACAGGCAGTTGATCCATCCAAATGGGAGCAGAAAAACCCATACCTGGCAGTGGTAAAGAAAAAAACTGACAGCGGTTGGGAAGAAATGGGCAATTCCATAACCAGCAATTTCGATCCCGAATCAAGGATTTTTGGCAGATCGGCTTCTGACGATAAAGGTCCAATTGTGATGTTGCTTAATGCAATAGACCTCATAAAAAAAAATAACATGCAGCTTGGGCATAATATAAAAATCATCTTGGATGGTGAAGAAGAAAAAGGATCCAGGCATTTGGAAGAAGCTGTTTTAAAATATATAGACTTGTTGGAAGCTGATCACATGATCATTAACGACGGGCCCATGCATCTTTCCAACAAGCCTACCATAATTTTCGGTTGCAGGGGAAATACTGGCATTAATTTAACAGTTTACGGGCCCCGAACTCACCAACATAGTGGCCATTATGGAAACTATGCTCCAAATCCCGTATTTCGTTTGTCCAAACTTTTGGCCTCGATGAAAGATGATGATGGAAGGGTAATTATCCCAGGCTACTACGATGGAATTGTTTTCGATGATGATACTAAAAAAATCCTGGCTGATGTACCTGACAATCCAGACCAAATCCATGACATAATTGGTATTGCAACCCCCGAGAAAGTTGGAAACAATTACCAGGAATCCCTTCAGTATCCTTCCCTCAATGTGAGGGGAATGGCGGCAGCATGGATAGGCCCTGAAACAAGGACTATTGTTCCAGCGGAGGCCACGGCTTCAATAGATGTGAGACTGGTTCCAGAATCACCTCCTGAACGATTAATAGGGTTGATCAAATCCCATATTCAGGATCAGGGATTCTATGTTATTGACAGAGACCCCACTGAAGATGAACGTCGGAAATATCCCAAAATAGCAAAATTTATTTCGGGCAGGGCTAACCTCCCCTTTAGAACTGATATCCAATCTCCATCAGGCAAAATGATTTCAGATGCAATTAATTCAGGTTTGGGAGTAGACCCCATTAAAATCCGCACCATGGGTGGCACTGTTCCTACTGCAAAATTTATTAATGCTTTGAAAATCCCAGCGGTGATCGTTCCACTGGTTAATGCTGACAATAATCAGCATAGTCCCAATGAAAACCTTAGGTTGGGAAATATTACCAATGGCATTGCTACTTTTATTTCGATAATTACCAATATCAGTGGAGCTATTGACCAGGATAAGTAGGATTACCAACCTAATATTATTGCAAATATTTTTTCTTAACCTCCGACCCGAACAGGCTTCGTCAAACAGTATCTTCCTGTTTTCATTTTTGGG
>CBDVAV010000889.1:0-1559 GCA_965372055.1 uncultured bacterium
GATGAACATTACCTGATCAGTTCAAAAGTACTGACAGCCCTTTGGGGAGTTATAGCTATACTTTTTGCCTTATTTGCCCAGTTGCTTGAAAACCTGATTGAAGCGGTAAACATTGTCGGATCCCTGGCATACGGGACTATTCTTGGTATCTTTCTAACCGCATTCTTTATTAAATCCGTCAAAGGTAACGCAGTTTTCGTGGCGGCTATTGTAGCTGAGATATTTGTATTGGTGGTTCATTATATTAATACCACCGGGATTATCAAAATTGGTTACTTGTGGTACAATCCCATTGGTTGTTTGCTGGTTATCTTTTTAAGTTACCCGATGCAGAAATTGTTAAAAGTTTTTTGGGGGAAAGGGCAGTAAGGTTAACTGGAGTCTTTTGATTTCGATCCAACTATCTACTCACTACTTATCCACAACACCATCAGGAGAATTTCCTTTGAGGACATATATCAAGCCAAAATTCGGAAAATACTCATTTTGAAACCGAAAAGCTGAGGCTTCTACATATACCCTGTTTAAGCGTAACCCTATTGCCAGTGATGGAACATTGGGCTTGAATTTACGGCCCTTCTTTTCCATGGTATTACGTCTTATATAAAAGGTATTGAAGCTATATCTAGGTGTAATTATAATTCTCGAGTTTTCATTGAAATTAAAGCTAATGGGAAGGAAAAAATCAGCGTTGATTGCTCCATTTACATAAATATCCAACGCAGTGGTTGAACCAAATATTTTTATAGAGTCTTTTGCAAATACAAAACCAAGATCGGATCCGATTGCCATATTGAATTTTGATTCTCTGCCAAAAAATGCATATTGAGGGCCTAGCCGTGCTCCAAATCCTCCGAGGAATTTAGGAAGATGAACCGCGAGTCGCAAATCGAGATTATGAGCCAACCTAATCTGACCACCAAAGTTTAAATTTGGTGCCATGTTTAATTCATTTGAAAAAGCAATGTCGCCATTTGCAGAAACTGAATCTATCTTTGCTTCGACACCAGTACCAACACCTAGATAGAAATAATTATTACCCTTTTGAACCGGAACAGGATCGTTAACATAAAGGTTGTTTGTTACAGCACATGAGGATAAAAATAAAATACCGCAGAAATAGGGCAAAGTCTTTTTTAATAACATGCTATCCATAATTTTAATGGAAATTAAAAGTAAGTATAAATCGTTATTATTTTACTTTTGTTCATTTTGAGCACATAGACCACCTTGCTTGTAATGTCGGATTAAACGGAACTGTTTCTAATTGAAGTCTGAATATCCGAAAATTGCCTAATTGTCAAAGGAAATTGTTCAACTTCCATCTCGAACAGAACGACCTGGGATAAATTAGACTTTAATGTAAATTTGAATATAATAATTAAAATTTAGAAACTATGAAAAGTTTAGTATCCGTCATTTTCATCTTGGCCTTGATATTAAGTACAGGATGTAAAACTACATTATCAATAAAAACTCCAAACAATCAAATAAAAGCCCCACCTGGACAGATAAAGAAAGTGACAGGCACAAAGTCTGCGAAACCTTTTGCCCCCGGT
>CBDVAV010000890.1:0-1539 GCA_965372055.1 uncultured bacterium
TGGAAGCACATTCAACTGTTTTGGAGATTATTCTGTTGAGCTTTTTATTAAATATGGTGAAGAAACCCGGCCATTATTTGACGTATGTGCCCTGGCAATATTAAAAAACCCTTCCTGGGCCCAAAAGGTGCTTGCCAAAGGAGTGAGTTTTGACGGAGAAAATTGGGGGGAAAATGGCGATGAAAGCAGAACTATTGTTTTTTGGGAAAACTTTGACAGAGAAGGCATCATAGATGATTTTTACGAAACTATGAGAACTGCATCCAATAATTAAAAGTTAATTCAATCTGTTTTTTGGACTACTGAGGTTTTACTTATTTCCTTGTATCCTCCACGGATATCCGATACCTTATGATAACCTCTGGCTTTTAAAATTGAAGCAAAAATCACAGATCGGTGGCCAGTCTCACAATGTATATTGTATAAAGTCGATTTTTCAATTTTATCCATAGAATCATTGATATAATCCAAAGGTATATTTATCGCACCTGCAACATGCCCAGCCTCATATTCAGTAGGCTTGCGCACATCAAGTGTTATGCCTTTGTTTTCATTGATCCTTTTGGCTAATGATATTGTACTAATAGATTCAAGCGAATCTGTATCTTTTCCGGCTTTAACCCAACTTTTAAATCCTCCTTCTAAATAACCCAATGTATTATCATATCCAACACGCGAAAGACGTGTAATTACTTCTTCTTCTTTACCTTCTTCGGTAATAAAAATGATAGGCTGATTTAAATCTTCTATAAGTGCACCTACCCAAGGGGCAAAAGTTCCCTCAAGACCTATAAAAATTGAATTCGGAATATGTGCATCAGTAAAGTCCGTACTCTTCCTGGTATCTAAAACCAAAGCTCCCTCATGATTTGAAACAGATTCGAATGTTTCCACATCCAGCGGAATGTTCCCTTTTTTTAGCACAGATTCAAAATCACTCACTCCGGATTTATTCAGCATTGCATTTTTAGCAAAATATTGTGGTGGAGGTAAGATTCCTTCGGTTACTTCTTTTATAAATTCTACCCTTGTCATATCAGGTCTCAGTGCATAATTCGTTTTTATTTGATTGCCCAGGGTATCAATTGTTTCACTGCTCATGTTTTTCCCACATGCAGAACCTGCGCCATGGGCAGGATAAACTATCACATTATCAGGGAGCGTAACAATTTTTTCCCTTAAACTATCAAATAGCATCCCTGCCAGGTCTTCTTTGGTTAAATCGGATTTGATCGCCAGATCAGGACGGCCAACATCACCAATAAATAATGTATCGCCACTAAAAATCGCATGCTCTATATCATTTTCATCAATTAATAAAAATGTTGAGCTCTCCAAAGTATGACCGGGTGTATGGATCACCTTTATTTTAATATCTCCTAAAACAAAAATTTCACCATCGGTGGCTTCATGAATTTCATAATCAGCTTTAGCGCCTGGTCCAAAAACAATGGTAGCCCCAGTTTTAGTGGCTAGATCAACATGTCCTGAAACAAAATCAGCATGAAAATGAGTCTCAAAAATATATTTGATTTTTGA
>CBDVAV010000891.1:0-1521 GCA_965372055.1 uncultured bacterium
TTTTTGTTTTTTCGCTCATAGGATTAAATATTTGAATCCAAAAATTCTTTTATACTGTCCAGAGGAGGATTATCCCCTCCTTCAATAATGCTAACTTCATAATCGCCAAACCGCTCAAGGTCCAATTTATTCCCCTTGCCGGTAATGATAGCTCTGCCTAAAACAGGTTTAACCCTGCCGAAGCCTGGTGCCTTCAGCAAATCCAACAATTTCATTCTTACCCATTGTAGGTTCACTTTGCCATAGAATATAATTCCAAGGTCAAAGTTCACCAGGTTTTCGATATGATGCTGCCTAAGGTCAAGCAACTCTCCTTTAAATTCAGGATGGATCACTTTATATCCTGCATTTTCGACAAATTTTATGATGGGATTGACTTCTTTCTGATCAATAGGATCATAGACCATGTAGACTTTTTTCTCTCTTCCATTGTCTGATGCTGATTGACCAATATTAAACTTTTGTTCAGCATTAACATCTATTAACTCCTCCCTCACTATATTCTTAAAGTCCTCCAGGGGTGTTTGAAGTATCTCAGCACCTTCCATAGATGAAATATCCCTTTGCAGGTTTTCAATAAATGTTTTTTGCTTTTCACTGGTATGTTTTATGTTGGGGGAAATCCAAATCAATCTTGAGAAAGGATCACCTGATTTGCTTTTGGCCCCTCTGTCTGTGGCAATTTTATTTTGGATATCCACTCCTGAACGATCTGATCCCTTTGGAATCTCCCCGTAGGAATTGCCAATTAGGTGAATTGACATGCTGCATTCCTCTAATTCTTCAGTAACAATTTTCTCTAATTCATCAGCATTGGTTGGAAGGGTATGATCTGGCAACACTTTGTAACCGTGTCTCTGCAATTCCCTTCTGATAATATTTCGTTGAATGGTAAGGTCGTGACTTGTTTCAGCCAGGAAAATGGATTTCCGGGAAAACATTGGTTTAACCCCTTCTTTACCAGATTCGTCTTTTAATTGAATTACTGATTCATGAATATCATAAGCCAGGTCCACGAGTTTCATCCAATAATCCCTTTCGGCATCAGGCCCAAAGAAATCACGGATTTCATTGGAGCTTCCCGATTCAATATCGGTTTGAAAAAGTTCATAAGCGATAAAGTCCTTTAGTTTAGCCGGTTGATCTTCTTTTGGAACATCTGACATCATGACTTTAAAAATCCTGGCTACTGAACTTTTTTGTTTCTCTATTACTTTATAGTATGCCTCAACAGCATCTAGACACTTCCCGGTTGAATTAAAATTTGGAGATAGTGTGGGGATTAGGATTTCGAATGTGCCCAACTCTTTTTCTGTGAGATCATCCTTTTCGGACTTTATTTTAACACTCGGTTTTTCGCCCAATACCTGCAATAACATAAGTCCGAGAAACCTCTGAAAGTTGGCTACCCAACCTTTTTCACCTTCAGCTAATGCTTCGTCATCTTTGCTGGAGTGTAATATTAATATGTTTACAATATCCGCCATTTGCGTATTTTAATTATTGGTTTGATAAATCTTT
>CBDVAV010000892.1:0-1518 GCA_965372055.1 uncultured bacterium
GAAGATCACCCAGGCTGAACTCCATTATGTTGGGAGTATTACAATTGATCCCGTATTAACGGAATCTGCAGGGATATTGGAAAATGAGAAAGTGCAAATTGTGAATATCAACAACGGAGAGAGATTTGAAACTTATGTAATAAACGGAGCTAGAAATTCAGGCATGGTGTGTCTTAACGGCCCTGCAGCGAGAAAAGCCCAGGTAGGTGATTTAGTGATAATTATAGCCTATGCCTTTATGAGTCCGGATGAGGTAACGGCTCATGAACCAACAATCATTTTCCCTGACGAACGCAACAAATTAACACTAGAAGCTTAAATGCCGTCAATCGCCAAATCGATTCTAAAATATGCTGTGATGATAGCAATCACAGTTTTTTTGGTAATGTTTTCCCTGAAGAGTATAAATGTTACCGGTGATGATTCGAAGTGGGACTACATTTACAAAGCTTGGGAAGCATCAAATAAATATTTTCTGGTGATCTCTGCTATCATAGCAATGATCAGTCATGTGATTAGGGCCAAAAGATGGAACATGTTGATGAGGCCATTGGGATATTTGGTAACACTATGGCACAGTTTTTTGTCAGTAATGGTAGGTTATTTTGTAAACCTGGCAATTCCAAGAGGTGGTGAATTATATAGATGTGTTAACCTAAAGAAGCTTGATGGGACACCTATTGACAAATCATTGGGCACTGTAATAGCCGAAAGGACAGTTGACCTACTCCTTCTGGTTTTTTTTATTGGATTGGCAATCCTAATTGAATTTCGCAACTTGTTAGGGTTCTTCTCTGGCTTTAATTATGATAAAAGCGCAGCGATACCCTTTTATCAACGTCCTGTACTTATAGGGGTTATCTTGTTTATCCTGGTCATAATTATTTCATTGGCCGTGGTGTTTAAAGTTGATAATCCTTTTATGGTACGCTGGAAAGGAAAGTTAGTGGAAACCTATAAAAGTTTAAAAGAAGGCTTCCTTTCGATTTTTCAACTTGAGAACAAACCCCTTTTTATATTCTATTCATTGAGTATTTGGATCCTCTATTTCTTTATGACGTATTTCATATTACTGGCTTTCCCCCAAACAGCACAACTTGGATTTTTAGCAACCATTACAATCTTCGCCATTGGGGGAATTGCAATGGCCATTCCTCTACCGGGAGGGACGGGGAGTTATCATGTACTGGTGCCTGCTGGAATGACAACTTTATTCGGAATTGCCAACGATCAGGCCACTGCCTTTATCGTAATATTTCATGCATGGCAAACTCTAATAATGATTATATTTGGGTTATTATCATTGGTGATCACGCAGTTTATTTCAAAACCTAAGAAACCGGATGGGCAGCAGCCATAAAATAATTGATTGGGAAGGTGTTGTAGACAGGCTAAAAAAATGGCGCAGCAAAAAAGAAACGATTGTTTTTACCAATGGATGTTTCGATATACTTCATCTTGGTCATATTGATTACCTTGAAAAAGCAAGATCTTTGGGAAACCGTTTGATAGTCGGCC
>CBDVAV010000893.1:0-1509 GCA_965372055.1 uncultured bacterium
TGTATCGAGGCAATAACTAAAAATAGACTGACTATATTGCCTGATTGCACTATAGGTTACATTATTTTCCAGATTGGATAAGAATTTATCGAATTCCAGGTGACCTGTGTTTCCTATTTGTTTTTTGAAATCAAGGAAGAATTTTTTCTCATCCACATCTTTAGGGTATTGGCTGACATATTTACTAAAAACCCGACAATCAACCGGAGCAAGGTTTCCTTCCACGTTTATAAAGCTCTTTACCTTCCCAGGGTTTCTTTTGGTAAACAAAAGTGCCGTCAAACCTCCCATGCTGTGGCCGACTAAATGAAAGGATTTCAATCCTAATATTTTTGCAACCTTCTCTGTAATTGCTACAAGATCATCTATGGTCATAGGAACATTTGGGTCATTTGAAGACTGTCCACATCCTGGGAAGTCAAATGAAACAAGGCTATACTTTTTTAAAAGATCAATGTTTATGGCTGGCAAAAAGTCTTCTTTGGAAGTACCTAACCCGTGCAGATAAAGAACCGTATCACCGGAAGTTTTTCTTTCAAAATAAGCCAGGTTGTAGCTGGTGTTTTTATGTTCTATTTTAAGTATTTTATTCATCGTCCATCCGGAATAATTCAATGGTTGTTTTGCCCTTTTTAATAGATACTATAAAATCGTTTTCCCGCTTTTCCCGTTCTTCAGCAATCCTCATGATTTCATCAACTTCATTTAATGGAAGTGCAACCACGCCATCGGCATCACCCACGATTAAATCGCCTGGAATAACAGTCACCTCTCCAATGCTAACCGGAATCCCGGTTTGTTGCTGTGAATTTTTCCTTTTGGAAGTTCCTTTAATACAAAGCCCTTTACAGAATACTGGAAACCCAAGTTCTATTATTTCCTTGCTGTCCCGAACGCATCCATCGATTATCAACCCTGATATTTGTCTCTGCATGGCAGCATGGGTCATTATTTCCCCCCAATATCCAAACTCAGGTTCTTTTTTAACCGCAGCTACTATAATACTTCCTTTGGGGGCTTCATAAATGGCATGGTGAAGGAAGTAATTATCCCCAGCATCCAACAGTACTGCAAAGGCTGGTCCAAACACAGTCATATTTGGATGCAACGGTTTGATATCAACAGGCAAGGCACCTTTTTTGCCTGCCGCTTCATGCATGGTGGCGGATGGAAAATATCTTAAATTATTCATCATCAATTTTTTCTTTGGATAGTGTGGTAATTAAAAAGTTTTCTGGCTTCTTTCAGGTTCATATCTTGCTCCAAAGCCTGAATGATCCCCCATTCACTCTTATGGATTGATAAAGCAATCTCTAAAACCTGACCCATCATATCCTGTGGGATGACAACGACACCATCTGCATCCCCAATCAGTATATCACCAGGATTGACCGTTACCCCACCAAGGCAAACTGGAATATTGTCTTTAAAAAACCTGACACGGTCTTTCCCAGTGCGCATGTAGGTTCCTTTGCTAAACAAGGGGTATCCGATTTCCAAGCTTGATAC
>CBDVAV010000894.1:0-1502 GCA_965372055.1 uncultured bacterium
TGATCAATCGGTTTTGATTCTGAGTATTTTGCCTTTCAATGGATTGATAAGTTTCCAATGGACCAAACAGATCTTCCGCATCGAACCAACCCCCAACTACCAATACCGCAGGCTTAATATTTGTAAGGTGAGGCATGGGATTACGTGCTTTCCAGAAGTCATCATAGTCCGGATGGGTCATTAGGTCCGACCAGAACTGGATGGTATCTCCAAAATATTTCGCCTGTACGTTCTTTATTGGGCCAAGATCCATAAAAAAATCATAATTGTCTGGATTCCCAAAATCCACATTACTGGGAAATTCACGGGTTGGCTTCGGTCTCGGACGACCAACGGATGAATAAAACGAAAAGGCATCCATAAGGAGGAATGCTCCATTATGGTGCCAGTCATCACCAATAAACCAGTTGCCAACGGGTGCCTGCGGTGAAGCTGCTTTCAGCGCGGGGTGAGCTTGCGGCAATGCCATAGTAGAATAGAAACCGGGATATGAAATGCCAAAGATCCCCACTTTTCCATTGTTATTGTCAACATTGCCAATCAGCCAATCGATGGTATCATAGGTATCGCTATTCTCATCAATTTCCTTTTTCTTTTTGTTTGGGATAAACGGCCTGACATCCACAAACTTACCTTCACTCATATAGCGCCCCCGAATATCCTGGAAAACAATGATATAGCTTTCCTGGATCAAGTGGGTCATGCTAAATAATCGACCAGAATAACTTTCTTCCTCAGGTTCGATATTGTAGGGTGTTCTGACCAGCAGTATTGGGCTATCTTCAGTTTTGTTCTTCGGTGCATAGATGGAAGTAAACAACCTGACACCATCCCGCATGGTTATATAGACCTCTTCTTTACTATAGTTCTCTTTCAAATAGGCAACCCCATTTACCTGGGCGGGAATAGGCTCCCGGGTCAGGGTTAGCGGCATCACATCCTCCCCACCAAAGTACATCCCTGTGATTTTTTGACTAGTGAGGTCAACTACCCCTCGAAATGTAACGTCTGCATTTTCATACCTCAAGTAGAAATTGTTATTCTGGAATGAAACAGAATCAATTTTAAGTCCAACAAGACCATTTTCCGGGCTGTCATAGTTGGCGGTAAGAAGGCCATTAACTTCAGAGAGATGCAGGATCATCCGCAGTGGGCGACCAGGATATTCCCTCAAGCCATGCCAGTCACCGGTGATGTCTTGGGCGTTGATTTGAATTATTAGGAAAATAAAGCAAAAAGTTGTGAGTGATTTCATGATAATATTGAGTTTTTTGATCACATTAAAGATAATACAATCCATTTATTAATTGTCCTAAAGGATGCCAAATCTTGAGGGTTGCATTCAGCGTTTAAATAATGGATCAGTTGGTCTATCAATCGCACCGATTTGCATCTCTATTCTCCTTCCCTCTTGCCAAAAATGTCAAAAGAGTGCTACATTCTGCTAGATGTGAAAATGATACTGCTAATAAAGGAGAAGGCCTCCCCTACTATTAATCCCC